>JACQPJ010000052.1 GCA_016207605.1 Elusimicrobiota bacterium | reverse complement strand
TCGGAAGCTGGGAAAGCAGATGGCCGAAGAGTGTGGTAGAATGCGGCATAAGGGTCCTCCGTCGGTAGAAGGGTTTCTAAGCAAAACGATTCTACCAATCAGACGGGGGACTCTTTATTTTTCTTGGGACAGGCCTGCTTTTGGCGCGGCGAAGATAGGACCAAAGACCCGAGACATCCGCGCGCATATGCGCTACAGTGGCGCGGCGTGAAAAAGACATTGATCGTTTGCGTTCTGGGGGTTCTCCTGGGGGCGACGGCGGCGGCTGCGCCGGGGCCGAGGGCGGATTTGCCCGGCATCCATTTCTCCGACGTCCGGCGCGCGTTGCAGGAAGCGGAGATCGCGGGGCCCATCCCGACTCCTCCATCGAAGCCCGCGCCCGCGCAGGCCTTGCCGCGGGACATGGTGAGGCCGCCGTCAATGCCTGCGATCGGAAAGTGGATGCTCGATAAAGATGGGAATGTCGCGCATTGGCTGGGCTGGGATTATGCGCCCGGACGGCTCGATGAACCGATCAACGTCATTGTCCGGGTCAAGGCGGACACGGCGGACGAGGCGAATCAGAAACTGCTGAAGGCGCTGGCGGACGCGGGGTTTTCGATCCGGCTCGGTCATACGAACGGATATCAAGCTTATCTTGGGACCGGACGATACCGATTTCCTCAATGGCCCGCGGCTTCGGGAGGGACCTTCTCCGACGGAGCCGCGACGGGCCCCAACAATCACGGCCGTCTCTTCGGGCCGGTCCGTTTCCGAGGCATGTATTACTTCATCGGGGCGTTCAGCTGGGAAGACGGACCCGTGCACGCGTACAAGTCGTTCAAAAATGCCCGCGACGCGTTCGCCCGGCAAATGCAGGCGCTGGCCGGCGCGGTCCGGGGCCCAGACGTTCCTTTGGACAACGCGATTCCCCCTGGTTCGTCTCCGATCGAGACGACGGACGACCATGACGGCTCGGCCGCGCTGATTGAGCTACCGTGACGCGGCGGCCAGGCGCGCGGCCTGGAGCACGGTGATGGCGCGGATTTCCGCGGGGCCGGAACCAAAGGTCCTGCGTCGACGCAGGTCGTTTATCTTATCGGGGATGACCCTTTTCAGCCCGACGGTTCTGTTTGCTTTGGGAGCGGATTCGGTGGTGGAGTCCGTACGTTTGGAAGTTCCGGAGACCCGGCTCGCGCTCGAGTTTGCCGCCGTGCCCAACGAGGCCTATCCGGATTTGAGCTGCCGGTATTGCTACGTCACCAATGACCATTCCAGGGGCTCGACGTTGCCGCTTGTTCCCGAAGTCGCGGGAGAGCATACCGCGTATGCGGCGCAATCCGTGCCTGCCATCGAGAGGATTGTCGGGCCGCATGGGGGCAGCATCGTGGCCGTGGCCAGGGAGCGCGCAGGACCGGTATTTTACCTGCCGCAGGTCGTGAACGCTGAGTCGCTCGCTCATCGCGTGCACCCCGTCGCGTCTGGGTTGACGCCTGAGGACAAGCCTATTGGCGGCCAGCTGCGCCGGTTCAAGGAATTTCTGGGAAATGTGACTACGCAGAACCAAGCCTTTGAGTTTTTGACGCGGCGATTCGACGGCGCCGAAACCGTTGATGCCAGCGGGTTGCGCGTCCGGGACGATGCACTCCTCGGCCATCTGCGCGACGGGAATCTCCTGCGGACGGATAGACTTTTGGACGGCATGCGTTCCAATTATCATGACGGCTATTCAGCAAAACCGTATGCTGTTTTATTCCGCGTGCTGCAGCATAACGCACGTTTCCCGGGCCAGGAGATCGGCGTCAGAAATTTTTTAGGGCTTGACCCCGAAGAGGCCACGAGATATGTGCGCCGGCACCTCCCTTCATTTTTATCGGCCACGGGGTGGCCGTTCGCTTTGGAGCGCACGTGGGAAAGACGGCTGCGTTACTCTCGGCGAAAAATTCCCTTTTACGGGGAAAAATTGGAGGATGTCTATGCGGCGTTCAGGGTCATGGAACAAACGGATCCTCGGGCCGTGCTGTTGCTACGGCTGCGCGTCCTGGATAAGGCGGAACTCAACCGTCCGCATCCTGTGCCGGGTGCATTCAATGGCGCGAAGCTCTTCATGCAGGGTCTCCAAAGCATTTTTGGAGGGAACGTCGGGCAATATGAAAAAAAGATTGAGCGCGACCTTATTAACGTCCTAGCCCAATTGCGGGAACCTCCGAAGGCCGCCGAGAGCGACGTGTTACTCAGGGAATTGGTTGCCGCGGGAGAACATCAGCGATTGCGGGAGATCATCGACAGGGCCCAACCCCAAGAGTATGCGGGCATCGCGGACGCATTTTTGACGGCCGCATTGACCCAAGACAGCTACGAACTTCTGGAAGGGTTGGCGAGACGGATTTGCGTGCGCGTTACGCAAGATCGGGAGGGGTTCGCGACAAGATTGGCGGAATACGCTGCGCGATTCCCTGAAGGGAGCGATAGTAGAAAGCATGCCGATAGAATAACAAGGATTTTAAATTCAAGTTCGGGACTGCGGGATGGGTTTGATCACGTCCATACGACGCGCGTTGGTTCCCGTCATGACGGGAACAGAAAAGCTCGCAAGTTCGATTTGGATAGGCCCCGATGAGCAGGGTTGGTCGGCGCGTGAAGTCGCCGCTGGATATTTAGCGCCGCGGCGGCCAGGCGCGCGGCCTGGAGCACGGCGACGGCGGTGGTGACGGGGCCCACGCCCCCGGGGACGGGGGTGAGATAGGCGGCGCGCGCGGCGGCGCCGGGGGCGACGTCGCCGACGAGGCGGCCTTGGGCGAGGCTGACGCCGACGTCGATGACCAAGGCGCCGCGCTTGATCCAGGAGGGCTTGACCAAACCGGGCCGGCCGGCGGCGGCGACCAGCACGTCGGCCTCGCGGCAGAGCGCGGGGAGGCCGCGGGTGAGATGGTGGGCGAGCGTGACCGTGAGATCAAGGGCGGACAGAAGGTGGGCGGCGGGCTGGCCGACCACGATGGAGCGGCCGATGACGACGGCGCGGCGGCCGGCCAAAGGGGTTTTCGCGGCGAGGGCCAGGCGCGCCACGGCGGCGGCGGTGCAGGGCGCGATGAGGCCGCGCGCCTCCTTCCAAGATTTGGCCAAGAAGAGGCGGCCGTAGATTGCCGGACTTAAGCCCTCGGCGTCCTTGCCGGGGGGGAGGACGGCGGCGACCTCCGCGGTCGAGAGCCCGGCGGGATAGGGGGATTCGACGAGGACCGCGTCCACGCCGGGATCGGCGGCGATTCGGGCGAGTCGGTCCAGGACCCGGGCGCGCGGGCCGGCGGCGAGTTGGCGGACCGAGGCCTTGACGCCGGCGGCCGCACAGGCGCGGAGCTTGGCTTGCAGGTAGCTCCGCGCGGACGCATGGGCGGCCGCGACGATCGCCAGGCAGGGGGCATGCCCGCGGCGCCTCTTGATGGAACGCGATAGGGCGCGCGCTTCGCGAGTAATTTTTTTGGAGAGGGCGCGGCCGTCGAGAACGCGCGCGCTCAACGCGCCGGCCTTCGCTCGAGCCGGCCGATCGCGGCGGCCAGAAGGTCCAGGGTCGGAACGGGGACTTTGCGGCGGCGGGCCGAAGTCAGGAGCGGACCGAGCAGAGCGCGGATGTTGGTGCGGCGGCCGGCCTTCAGATCGCGGAGCATGGCGCCGCGGCGGTTGGGGGCGGCGCGGCAGGCGGCGAGGGCGCCGGCTTGGAGCTTGGCGTCCTTGGCGGCGGGAAGTCCCGCTGCGGCGCGGGCCTCGCGCAGGGCGCGGAGCAAGAGTTCGCGCAGAGCGGCGTCTTCGGCTAAGCGTCCAACCGGCACGGCGCAAGCCGCGGCGAGGGGCTCAAGGGCCGCGTCGAGGAGGGCCGAGTCGGACATGCGCGGCGATTATGGCAAAAAAGAAACCCCTCGGCGCGCAAACGCCGAGGGGTTGTCTGACGACGCGTTTAGGCGTTGACCATCTTGGCGCGGGAGACGTCGCCCTTCTTGTCGAGGAAGTACAGGAAGCCGCCCTGCTTCTTCACGCCGACCTTGGCGACCTTCTCCGGCTTGCCGCCCTTCTTGCCGCCGCGGGCCATCTTCGCGCGCGACACGTCGCCCTGCTTGTCGATGTAGTAAAGATACCCCTGGACCCGCTCAACGCCGACCTTCGCCACCTTCTCAGCCATTTCGTTGTGCCTCCTGGTTCGCCGGGACCGCGCGCCTCGCCCCGTTGGACTGGCGCGACTCTACCATAGTCTCCGACGGAGACGCAAGGATTTCTCGACGGAGCTACTTGCCGGTCTTGGCGAAGAGCGCGATCTGCGTCTCCTGGGGCAGGATGAGGCGCTCCTTGAGCCAGGCGTCCACCAGGTCCCGGGAGAAGCGGTACTGGCGGCCGATGCGGGAGGCGGGAATCTTCTTCTGCCGGATGAGGCCGTAGATCTTGGAGCGGCCCATGCCCAGGTACTGGGCGAGGGTCTTGATGTCCATGACATCGGGGACGGATCCGGACAGGATGCCCTTGCTGGACTTGCGTTTTTTCATGCGGACGCCACGGAGTGTATGTTTTCTGCCATCTTGTGTCAAACGCTTCACGTTCCGTCCGGCCGTACGGGGGAAGCTGTGCTTGTCAGCGCCGACGCGTTATGCTATAGTAATCTTTAACATGCTCACTTATGAGACGGTGCTGATCTTAAAGCCGGTGATGTCCGACCCCGAGGTCGCCGGCTTCCTCGAAAAGACAAAGCAGGCCATCGCCGGCGAGGGCGGCGAGGTCGTCAACCATGAGGTCTGGGGCCGCCGCAAGCTGACGCATTCCATCGGCAAGGCGCGCGAGGGCATCTACGCCTATCTGAAGTACAAGGCCGGGCCCCCTCTCCTGCGCAAGCTCGGGCACAATTTCGGCCTCTCCGAGGACGTCCTTCGCGACATGACCATCGCCGTGCGCGATCGCCGCGTCCGCGAGAAAAAGCCCAAGAAGGCCAAGCCCGCGGCCGCGGCCGCGCGCGCCTGAGCATGGCCGAACTCCGACTCCCCGAGCAGAACGTCGTTTTACTGGCCGGGAATCTCGTCAAGGACCCGGAGCTCAAGTACACCCCGGGCGGCGCCGCCATGTGCCGCTTTCGCATGGGTGTCAACCGGCGCTATAGGGATACAAAGAGCGGGGAGTGGAAGGACGACTCCACGTTCGTCAGCGTCGTGGTCTGGCGGGACGCCGCGGAACGCGCCGGCAAGGCGCTTAAGAAAGGCAGTCCCGTCCACGTGGAAGGCCGCCTGCGCAGCTACGACTACCAGGACAAGGAGAGCGGCGCCAAGCGCTCCATCCTGGAGGTGGAGGCCCGCCGCGTCCAGGCTTTGGAGAAGTCCGCGTCCGCCGCCGGCCGCGCCGGCTCCGCCGCGGAAGAGCCGGAGGCGCCCGCTGGCGCCGACATCGAGGAGGTTCCGTTCTAATGGCCGCTGAGTCATCCCCCAATCCCGCATCCGTCGGCGAGACCGCCGTTGCCTCCGTCCCGTCGGCGGCCGGTGCCGCGCCCGCCGGCCGCCGGCCGGGCGGCCGCCGCGCGCCGTATCCAGCCCGCCGCAAGGTGTGCCGCTTCTGCGCCGAAAAGGTCCGCGACGTGGACTACAAGCAGATTCCGGTTCTGCGCGCCTTTACGACGGACACGGGCAAAATTCTCTCGGCCCGCATCACCGGCAACTGCGCCGGGCACCAGCGCCAGCTCACCCGCGCCATCAAGCGGGCGCGCAACCTGGCCCTGTTGCCCTACGTCGCCCGTTAGCCCCCAAGATCTCGCTGCAGGAGTTCCGCCCATGAAAATCATCCTCCGCACCACCGTTGACGCCCTCGGCCGGGCCGGAGACGTCAAGGACGTCAAGGACGGCTACGCCCGCAACTTCCTGCTCCCCCGCCGCCTGGCGGAACCCGCCACGCCCGCCGCCCTGAAGTACTGGGAGAAGGGCAAGGAGAAGCGCCGCCAGCAGGTCCAGGCCGAGGTGGACGCGGCCCGCGCCCTGGCCGAGAAGCTGGCCGGCGTCAGCCTCACGTTCTCCGTGCCCGCCTCGGAGGAGGGCAAGCTGTTCGGCTCGGTGGGCCGAGCCGAGGTCCTCAAGAGCCTCAAGGCCGCGGGCTACGACGTGCCCCGCGGCTCGGTCCGCCTCGAGACCGCGATCAAGACCACGGGCGAGCATGAGGTGGAGCTGCGCCTGCAGCCCGAGGTCGCCGCCAAGGTCAAGGTCACCGTCTCCGCGCGCGAGTAGCCGGGCATGGCGCAAGACCCGGCCGCGCCGCCCCAGGCCGTCGAGGCCGAGATGGCGGTGCTCGGCTCGATGCTCATCGAGCGCGAGGCCGCCGAGAAGGCGATCGACGCGCTGCATGAGCGGGACTTCTACCTGGACGCGCACCGGCAGATATTCCGCGCGCTCCACGACCTTTACGCCTCCGGCCAGGCCGTCGACGTCGTCACCGCGGCCGAGGACCTGCGCAAGCGCCAGAAGCTCGACGTCGTCGGCGGGGCCGCCTACCTGGGCGAGCTGATCCACAAGGTCACCACCGCGGCGCACGTCGAGTACTACGCGCGCCTGGTCAAGGAGAAAGCCCTCCTGCGCGAGCTCATCCGCGCCGCGCGCGACATCATCGGGGAGTGCGGCGACCAGGCCAAGGAGCCGCGCGTCCTCCTGGACGAGGCTCAGGCCGCGATCCTCAAGGTCAGCGAACTCCAGATCCTCCACGGGGTAGTCGAGGTCAAGGACGTCGTCCACGACGTTCTCGACCAGATGGAGCGGGCCCACCATAGCAAGCAGGCCGTCACCGGCATCCCCTCGGGACTGTCCGCCTTCGACCGCCTGACGACGGGCTTCCAGAAGTCGGACCTCATCCTCATCGCGGCGCGGCCTTCCCAGGGCAAGACCGCCCTGGCCTTGAACATCGCGGCCCACGCGGCCCTGGAGAAGGGTCTGCCCGTGCTCTTCTTCTCGCTGGAGATGAACCGCCATGCCATCATGCAGCGCTTCATCGCCGCGGAGGCGCGCGTCAACCTGCAGGACATCCGCACCGGCTTCTTCCGCCGCGACCGCTGGCAGGACCTCACGACCGCCGCGGCGCGCTTCGCCGAGGCGCCCCTCTTCCTCAACGACAACCCGGGCATGACCGTGCTGGGCCTGCGCGGCGTTTCGCGCCAGCTCGTCTCGAAGCTTCGGCGCGAGGGCCGCTCCCTCGGATTGGTCGTGGTGGACTACCTCCAGCTCCTGCGCGGCGGCGTCCGCGCCGAGAGCCGCCAGCAGGAGGTTTCGGAGATCTCCCGCGGCCTCAAGCAGCTCGCCCGCGAGCTCAACGTGCCGGTGATCGCCCTGTCCCAGCTCTCGCGCAGCGCCGAGAAGGACGTCCGCTCCGACAACCGTCCCAAGCTCTCCGACCTGCGCGAGTCCGGTTCCCTGGAGCAGGACGCCGACCTGGTGGCGATGATCTACCGCGAGGCGCAGTACAAGCCCAACGACCCCACGCTCGAGAACAAGGCCGAGATCATCGTCGCCAAGCAGCGCCAGGGCCCCACGGGCACGGTCCGCGTCGCCTTCGTGCGCGACGTCACGCGCTTCGCCGACGAAACCGCGGCCGAGGCCCCCGCCGAGCTTCAAGAGAGCCAAGCGGAGTTCTCGTGACGGCCGCGGTCGCGCTCGAGGTCCGCCCCGGCGTTCCCGCGGGCGCCGCGGCGCTCCCGCGCCGCCGCTTCTTCCGGCCGACGTGGGCGGAGGTGGACCTGGGCGCGCTTGCCCGCAACCTGCGCGCCTTTCGCGCGCGCATGCCCGCCGGCGTCAAACTCATGTTCGTGGTCAAGGCCAACGCCTACGGCCACGACGCCGCGCTCTGCGCCCGCGCGGCCGAGGCCTCCCGCGCGGCCGATTGGCTCGGCGTCTCCTCCGTCGAGGAGGGCGTGGCCCTGCGCGAGGCGGGCGTGCGCCTGCCTATCCTGATTCTGGGCTCCCTCTACCCCTTCGAGAGCGCCCTGGCGGCCGTCGCCCACGGCCTGACGCCCATCGCGGCCTCCCTCGAGTCCGCGCGCCGCTTGGCCGAGGTCGCCGCGCGCCTGGGCCGCCGCGTGGACTGCCACGTGAAGGTGGACACGGGCATGGGCCGCATCGGCCCGGGGCCCGAGGCCGCGCTGGCCGTGGCGCGGCGCCTGGCCGCCCTCAAGGCCGTGCGCGTCCAGGGCCTCTACACCCACCTTGCCAAGGCCGAGGAGGACCCCCGCTTCACCGCGGCCCAGCTCAAGGCTTTCCGCGGAGTCATCGCCGCGCTCGCGGCCGAGGGAGTGCGCCCTCCCCTGATCCACGCGGCCAACTCCGCGGGTGCCTTGCGCCATCCCGAGGCGCGCTTCGATCTGGTCCGCCCGGGCCTGGCGATCTACGGCCTGTGGGAGGGCTTCGAGCCCGTTCTGTCCCTGAAGTCCCAGATCGTTTTCCTCAAGACCGTGCCCAAGGGAGCGACGGTCAGCTACGGCGCGACATGGCGCGCGCGCCGTCCCACCCGGGTCGCCACCCTGCCCGTCGGCTATGCCGACGGCTACGCCCGCGCCCTCTCCAACCGGGCGCACGTCCTGGTCGGCGGGCGGCGCTGTCCGGTGATCGGCCGCGTCACGATGGACCAGGTGATGGTCGACGTGACCGCCGCCCCGGGGGCCCGCGTCGGCGACGAGGTCGTGCTGATCGGCCGCCAGGCGGCCGCCGAGGTCCCGGCGGGAGAGCTCGCGCGGCTGTGCGGCACCATCCCCTACGAGACCGTCACCCAGCTCTCCTCGCGCGTGCCGCGCCTCGGGGTCCGGACGTGATCGAGCGGCTGTTGGGCGGAACGGGGCGGGGCCTTTTGGAGGCCGCGGAGCAGGCGGGCCAGTTCGCGATGCTGACGCGCTCCACGCACGGGTGGCTGGCGCGCTCGCGCGTGGAATGGCGCCAGGCCCTGATCCAGATGGGGCGCATCGGCGTGGGCTCCCTGCCCGTGAGCTCGATGACGGCCTTCTTCACCGGCATGGTGCTCGCGCTGCAGACCGGCGCGACCTCGAAGCACTTCTTCAACACCCCGCTCTTCGTGGGGACGGTCGTCTCCTTCGCCTTGATCATGGAGCTGGGCCCCGTGATGACCGCGATCGTGGTCGCGGGCCGCGCCGGCGCGGCCATCGCCGCGGAGCTGGGGACGATGAAGGTCACGGAGCAGGTGGACGCCCTCTACACGCTGGGCACCGACCCGGTGCGCTACCTGGTCATCCCGCGTCTGCTCGCCTTCCTGGCGGTCCTGCCCCTGCTCACGGTGGCCTCGGATTTCGCGGGCGTGCTGGGAGGCTACTTCGTCGCGCGGGTCAAGTACGGCATCCCCTCGACGGTCTTCTGGCACGACATCGTCGACAACATGATGGTCCGCCACTTCGTCCACGGCTTCCTGAAGACCTTCGTCTTCGCCTGGACCGTGGCCATGGTCTGCTGCTTCAAGGGCCTGCGCACGCGCGGCGGCGCCGAGGGCGTGGGGCGGGCGACGACCGAGGCGGTGGTCGCGAGCATGACGCTGGTGCTGGTGCTCGACTACTTCGCGACCGCGCTGCTCAACGCCCTGGGGATCACGTGACCGGGGGGCAGCCATGATCGAGGCGCGGGGGGTCGTCAAGCGCTTCGGGCCGCGCGCGGTCCTGCGCGGCATCGACCTCAGGATCGAGTCGGGCGAGACTCTCGTCATCATCGGGGGCTCCGGCTGCGGCAAAAGCACCTTCCTCAAGTGCGTCATTGGTCTGCACTCGCCCACGGAGGGCTCCGTGGTCGTCGACGGCGCGGACGTCGCCAAGCTCAAGACCGAGGCCGAGGTCGCCGACTACCGCCGCCGCTTCGGCTATCTCTTCCAGGAGGGCGCGCTCTTCGACTCGCTGACGGTCGCCGAGAACATCTCCTTTGGCTTGCGCTACCTGACCGACGTCCCTCCCGCGAAGCACCGCCGCATCGCCTCCGACTGTCTGGCCTTGGTCGGCCTCAAGGACGTCGAGGACTTCAAGCCCGCGGAGCTCTCCGGGGGCATGAAGAAGCGCGTGGCCCTCGCCCGCGCCATCGCGGCCCAGCCTTCCTACATATTGTATGATGAGCCCACGACGGGCCTCGACCCGATCATGTCGGACGTCATCAACGACCTGATCCTCGACCTGCAAAGACAGCTCAAGGTGACCGCGATCGTAGTGACGCACGACATGAAGTCGGCCTACAAGGTCGGCACCCGCATCGCCATGTTCCACGACGGCGTCGTCCAGGACCACGGCACGCCGGATCACTTTAAAACCACGAAAAACCCCTACGTGCGCCAGTTCGTCGACGGCCTGAGCAAAGGCCCCATCCAGATGCGGATCAAGGAGTTCGAGGGGGTCGAGGCCTAGATGCTATGAGACTTTCCTCCGCGCATCTGTGCCGCGTCCGAAGGATCGCGGCCTAGATGCTCTCCCTCGAGGCCAAGGTCGGCGCTTTCGTCCTGGGCGGCCTGGCCCTGATCGCGACCGCGCTCTTCCTGCTGGGGGACGTGACCCTCGAGCGCCGCTACACGCTCTACGTGGATTTCTCCGACGTCGCCAACCTGGCCAAGGACGCGCCGGTCAAGCTCTCTGGCGTCGAGGTCGGCCAGGTCGCGGACGTCCAACTGGCCGACGGGGGCGCGCGCGTCGTGGCCGCCGTCCGCCGCGGCGTGGACGTCTACAACGACGCGGTCTTCTCCATCGGCTCGACCGGCATCATCGGCTCGAAGTTTCTGCAGATCGACCAAGGCCGCCGCGCGGCCGGCGTCATCCCCGCGGGTTCCACGATCCGCGGCGAGGACCCCGTCTCCATCGAGAAGTCCCTGACCTCGGCCCTGGGCAAGCTGGACACCCTGCTCAAGGGCTTTACCGAGCAAGGCCCGCGCGGCAGCCTGACCGACAACCTGCGCGACACCGTCGCCAACGTCCGCGACCTGACCGCCAGCCTCAACGACCTCATCGCGACGACCAAGCCCAAGCTCGAGTCGGCGCTGGATCGCACCGACGAGATCACCCGCAAGCTCGACGACCTGCTGGCCAAGTCGAACCAGGTCATGGCCAGCCTGGCCGGCGACAAGGGCGCCGTCGGCGCCCTGCTCAACGACGAGAAGCTCAAGCAGGACGTCAAGGCGACCGTCGCCGACGTGCGCGAGGTGGCCGACACCGCCAAGGACGTGTTCGGCCGCATCAACCAGTTCCGCGTGTACTGGAACTACGACTGGCGCTACGAGCACCTGGTGCGCACCTCGCGCGCGGACATCGGCCTCTTCATCCATCCGCGCGAGGGCCGCTACTACTACGTCGGCGGCGCCAACCTCGCCAACATTTCCGACGCGCCGCGCGGCCCCCACGCCGACTACGTCCAGCCCAACAAGGTGGACGCCCTGCTCGGCTGGCAGAGGGGCCCGCTGGACTTCGCCTTCGGCGTGATCCGTTCCGGGGGCGGCGCGCGCGCGACCCTCACGCCGCTGCGCACGCATCCCTTCTGGGGGCGCTTCAGCCTCATGGCGCAGGGCTTCGACTTCGGCCGCAACCGCACCATCGCCGGCCGCCGCTTCACCCATCCCGAGTATGACTTCGGCGCGCTGGTCAAGGTTCACAAGCACGTCAGCGTCGGCGGCCGCGTCGAGGACGTGCAGGAGGTCCCGCGCTACCAGACCTGGGCCAAGATCCTCTTCGAGGACCAGGACATCGCCTACCTCTTCGGCCTGGCCACCTTCGGCGCCGCGGGGACCAAGGGCCGCTCCAAGAAGTGATGTGCTAGTTTCAGGGAACTTTTTCGACCCCCTGTGCGTATACTGAGACAGGAGCCAGCGAGTGGGCGTAAATCTCGATAAGCCGCATCGATGGACAGCCGATATCGCCCGATCGGTTGACCTTTACAACCGATGGTTCATGCGGTTTGCGCCTAAGGCATTCAGGCGAATGCGGATCAGGGTCACAAAATCCGTAGAAAATTTAATGAGTTGGACAGTCAATTTAACCAATGTCAGGCCGGTCGTTCTCAAGAAGAATCCGGCTGCTCTGGCGATGCTGCGAATGGCCACGTGCCCTCCTGTCGCACGTGACAGGTTGATCGGTCTTGCCGATGTTTCACGGAGTTTGGTCCAGCGGATGGAGACGGAGTGCAAGCTCCCGGTCCACCTTCACGGAGCGGCGCTGGACACCGAACTAGAGAAGATATCGCGTACGATTGGGCGCATGCTTGACCCGGATATCGTCACATGGACTGGCCGCTCGGCCCCGCCGCCGGCGGCTGAGACGCGCCGAGCGGCGACTATTATCGCGGATCGCCACTGCGGAGCCACCGCCGACCCAATCATCCGAAACGCCCAGGAGGCGCGCCAGTTGGAGTTGATTGGAAAATGGCTGCGGGCGCGCGGCTACAAGGTCGTTTCCCGAGAGTCTCACCGCGCTTTCGACCGGATGGCTCCGGGCACCTATTGCTTCCGGCTGAATGTGCCGGTCAAACTGAAGGGAGGCGGTGAGTTTGTCAAGATTCCAATCGATGCGGTTGTCATGCCGAAAAAAGCCAAGTCCGGCGAGTTGCCTCTGCTGATCGAGGCAAAGTCTGCGGGCGACTTCGCCAACGTCAACAAGCGGCGGAAAGAGGAGGCGAAAAAGGCGGAGCAACTGAGGAGAGATTATGGGCCTCGGGCGCGATACATTCTCTTCCTCTGCGGATATTTCGATAGCGGCTATCTTAGCTACGAAGCCGCCGACGGCATCGATTGGGTTTGGGAACATCGCATCGAAGATTTGACGCAGTTCGGACTTTAGAATGAGCCAAGGCAAATGCGGCGAAGCCGGACGGCTCGAATTGCAGGCCGATTTGGACGGGAGGAAAACTCCGCAGGAACGGAACCGTCTGGGCCAGTTCGCCACCCCGACGCTATTGGCGCTCGACATTCTCCGGTATGCCAAGCAACTGTTGCCACGGGGCGGATTGCGATTTCTCGACCCAGCCTTTGGGACGGGGTCCTTTTTCTCAGCTTTTCGGAAAGTGCTCGGAAGACAACGGCTGAAGGCCGCGGTCGGCTTCGAGATCGATGAGCACTATGGGGAGCCGAGCGCTCAGTTCTGGAGAGGAACCGATCTTCAACTCCAGCTAGCCGACTTTACGTCCACGCCGGCCCCTCGGTCAGAGGCGGCGAAGTTCGACCTAATTATCTGCAATCCTCCATACGTTCGCCACCACCATTTGGAGGCCGCCGAGAAACTCCGCCTTCAGATCGACAGTGAACGCCTGACCGGTGTGAAGTTGAGCGGCCTTGCGGGTCTTTATTGCTACTTCATGCTCCTCGCTCACGAGTGGATGGCCCGAGACGGCGTTGCCGGCTGGCTCATTCCAAGCGAGTTCATGGATGTCAACTACGGCGCGGCGATAAAGCGCTATCTGCTTTCAAACGTGACGCTTCTCCGGATTCACCGTTTTGATCCGAACGACGTGCAATTTAATGATGCGCTCGTGTCCTCGGCCGTAGTTTGGTTCAAGAACAGCCCTCCGCCTGCCGCCCATTCAGTCCAATTTACCTTTGGGGGCTCGCTTCTGTCGCCAAGGGCCTCTTGTTCCGTACCGGTCTCTACACTTCTCGCGGAGTCGAAATGGACGCGGTTTCCCGTTTCGAGGGAACGGAGGATTTCTTCGCAGTTTACTATCGCAGACTTTCTGACAATCAAGCGGGGCATCGCGACCGGAGGCAATCGATTTTTCATTAAGACCCGCGAGGAAATCGAATCGCAGAATCTGCCGATGCGATTCTTCCGGCCCATCCTCCCGAGTCCGCGCGCGCTGAAATCCGATGAGGTCGAGGGGGATTCGAGAGGATGGCCTATTCTTGACCCTCAGCTTTTCGTTCTAAATTGCAGCTTGCGAGAGGAAGACGTTCGTCGCGACTGGCCTGCGCTGTGGGCATACCTTGAAAAAGGGAAATCTGGAGTAGCGTCTGGATACTTGTGTACGTCTCGCAATCCATGGTACGCGCAGGAACTACGGCAGCCCAGTCCATTTCTTTGCACCTATATGGGTCGAGGAAACTCGAAAAGTAGCCGTCCTTTCCGCTTCATCTTGAACCAGTCGCAAGCCATTGCGGCGAACGTCTACTTGCTGCTGTATCCGCGTCCCGAGTTGACAGTCGCATTGGCGGCATCAAGGAACTTAAAATTTAAAGTTTGGCGGGCGTTAAATGACATCAAACCAGAAGTAATCCTTGGCGAGGGGCGGGTATATGGCGGCGGTCTCCATAAGTTGGAGCCCCGTGAACTTGCAAAGGTGCCCGCTGATGAAATTGCGGCGCTCATTCCCTCATGGGCGCGTCCGGCGCGGCAGGCGGATTTCCTTGAGGCGGTTGCGGCCTAAAACAAAATGACATGGCGAGATTAAAGGCCATCTACCGCTGCCAGCAGTGCGGGCATTCCGCGCCCAAGCCCATGGGGCAGTGCCCGGGCTGCGGGGAGTGGAACACGATGACCGAGGAGGTCGTCGAGATGCGCGCGGGAGGCCTCGTCGAGGCTGCGGCCGAGGCGCGGGGGGCGCTGGCGGCGTTTTCCTCCCCCGTGGTCGCGCTCAAGGACGCGGGGGAGGAAACGGAGGTCCGGACTCCCGTCGGCCTGGGGGAGTTAGACCGCCTGCTCGGGGGCGGCGTGGTCCCCGGCCAAGTCGTCCTACTGGCGGGCCCGCCCGGGATCGGCAAGTCCACGCTGATGCTCCAGGCGGCGGCGCGGCTGGCCGCCCGGGGCCCCCTGCTCTACGCCTCCGGCGAGGAGTCCCTGCGGCAGGTCGCGGCGCGCGCCAAGCGGCTGGGGCTGGCGGACGAGGCGCTGTACCTGATCGCGGAGACTTCTCTCGCAAAAATCCTGGCGGCGATGGAGCAGGTCCAGCCCTGGGCCGTGGTTCTCGACTCCATCCAGACCGTCGCCCATCCCCTGCTCGCCTCCAGCCCCGGCTCGGTCGGACAGGTGCGCGAGTGCGCCGCCGAGCTGACGCGCGCGGCCAAGGCGCGCGGCGCCGTGGTCTTCCTGCTCGGCCACGTCACCAAGGACGGGGCGCTGGCCGGTCCCAAGGTGCTCGAGCACCTGGTCGACACCGTGCTCTATTTCGACGCCGACCGCGACGACCTCCTGCGCGTTCTGCGCGCGCACAAGAACCGCTTCGGGCCGACCGACGAGGTCGGCCTCTTCGAGATGGGCGAGCGGGGCTTAAGGGAGGTCGCGGACGCCTCCTCCTTCTTCCTCGCGGACTTCGGCCGCGCCGCCGCGCCCGGCCGCGCGGTTTCCGTCGGGCTGGAGGGCTCCCGCCCCATCCTGGTCGAGGCCCAGGCCCTGGTCGTCGCCACTCGCTACCCCCTGCCGCGGCGCACGGCCACGGGTCTGGACTTGAACCGCGTGCTTGTGCTCCTGGCCGCCATGGAGCGGCACCTCGGCCTGCGCCTCGAGGATCGGGACTGTTTCGTGAGCCTGGCCGGCGGCCTGCGCCTCAAGGATCCCGCCCTGGACCTGGCGGCTTGCCTGGCGGTGGCGGGCTCCCGGCGCGACCAGGCCGTGCCCGCGGACATGGCGCTCCTGGGAGAGGTCGGCCTCCTCGGCGAGATCGGCCGCGTGCCCCGGCTGGAGCCGCGCCTCAAGGAGGCGGCCAAGGCGGGGTTCACCCGCGCGCTGGTGCCCGCGCGCGCGGCGGGGGATCTGCCCCGGGTCCCGGGGCTGTCCGTGGTCGGCGTCGCCGACCTGCGCGCCGCCGCCGCCGCCGCCTTCGGCGGCGACGGGACGTCCCGAATTTCGTAAAATCTCTCCGTACATTCAGGCGGACCATTCATTCAAGGTTAGGAGAGAAAATATGTATACCTGGCTGTTCCGCGCCGCGGTCGTGATCGCCTGCCCGGCCATCGTCTACTTCGGCAAGCTCGCCCCCAACCCCAAGGGCCTGGGCGTCGGGGTCGTCGTCGGCCTGCTCGTCGTCGCCGTCGAGTACGTGGCGGCGGAGCTCAACCTGCTGACGATCATCATCGGAGCCCTGGGCGCTGCCGTGGGCGTTATCCTGGCTCGGGTCGTGGTGGATCCGCTGGTCTTCCAGTTCGGCAACGAGTCGCTCTATCACGCCTGGGACCAGTTCACGGCCCTGCGCTACTTCGCCTTCGCCGTTCTGGGCCTGGTCGTCGCGGCGCGCAAGTTCCCGGAGCTTGACGACCTGGACAAGGACTTGCTCAAGATCGGCCGCCGGCGCGGCGGACGGATCAAGCTCCTCGACGTCAACGCCATCATCGACGGGCGCGTGGCCGACGTGGTGGAGACCCACTTCCTGTCCGGCATCCTGGTCGTGCCGCGCTTCGTGCTGACCGAGCTGCACGCCCTGGCCGACTCCTCGGACCCGCTCAAGCGCGCACGCGGCCGGCGCGGGCTGGACGTGCTGGCGCGGCTCCAGGAGCACGTCGAGACGCCGGTCAAGATCCTGGACCGGGACGTCCCGGACGTGCGCGAGCTGGAGGGCAAGGTGGTCAAGCTCGCCCGCGAGCTCAACGCCAAGATCGTGACGACCGACTTCAACGTCAACAAGGTCGCCGGCCTGGAGGGCGTCGGGTGCCTCAACGTCAACGACCTGTCCACCGCGCTCAAGACCGTGGTCCTGCCCGGCGAGACCATGTCCGTCTTCGTCATGAAGGAAGGCAAGGAGCGCGAGCAGGGCGTGGGCTTCCTGGACGACGGGGCCATGGTCGTGGTCGAGGACGGCCGCCGCGCCGTCGGCCGCCGCGTCGAGGCGACGGTGACGTCCATCCACCAGACCTCCAACGGGCGCATGATCTTCGCCAAGGCGCGCCCCGGGGCCTCTTCCGCGTGACCCGCGTCGGCGTCGTGGTCGTCGCCGGGGGCTCGGGCTCCCGGATGGGGCGGCCCAAGCAGTTCCTGCCGCTGGGGGATGCGACGGTCGTGGAGCGCTCGCTGCGCTGCTTTCTGTCCCTGCCCGAGGTGGAGGCCGTCGTCGTGGCCCTCTCCGAGGCGGACCGGCGCGAGCGCGGGTCGGGGTTGGCCGGGGGACGGGTTCGCGTCGTCGCCGCGGGTTCCACGCGCATGGGCTCCGTGCGCAGCGGCGTCGCGGCCCTGCCGCCGGGCCTGGACGTGGTCGCCGTCCACGACGGCGCCCGTCCCTTGGTCACGCCCGAAATCGTTCGCGCCGTCGCCGCCGAGGCCGTCCGGATGGGCGCCGCGGTCGCGGCCGTGCCGGTCAAGGACACGCTCAAGCGCTCCGAGCCGGGCTCGACGCTGGTCGCGGGCACCCCCGAGCGCGCCCTGCACTGGGCCGCGCAGACCCCCCAGGCCTACCGCCGCGAGATCCTGGCCGAAGCCTTGGCGCGCTTTCCCGACGACGCCGAGGCCACCGACGAGAGCCAGCTCGTGGAGCGCCTCGGCCGCCCGGTCGCGCTCGTGCCCTCCAGCGGCGAGAACTTCAAGATCACCACTCCGGAGGACCTGCTCATGGCCGAGGCGATCCTGGAGTCGCGCGCGGGCGGGCGGCGCTGGCCCCGGGCGGGCTTCGGTTTTGACATACACCGCCTAGTCCCCGGGAGGAAGCTGTGGCTGGCCGGGGTTCTCGTCCCGCACGGCAAGGGACTGCTCGGGCATTCCGACAGCGACGCCGTCCTGCACGCGGCCTGCGACGCCGTGCTCGGCGCGTTGGGCCTGGGCGAGATCGGCCTGGCCTTTCCGCCCTCGGACCCGCGTTTTCGCGGCCTCGACTCCCGGCAGATCGTCGCCCATACGCTTGCCCGAGTCTCCGAGGCCGGCGGCGAGGTCCTTCATCTCGATTGCACGCTGATCGCCGAGGAGCCCAAGCTCTCCCCCCACTACGCCGCGATGCGAGAGTCTCTCGCTGCCCTCTTCCATCTCCCGATCGCGCGCGCCAGCCTCAAGGCCAAGAGCCACGAGGGCCTGGGCGCCGTCGGCCGCGGCGAGGCGATCGCCTGCCACGCCGTGGCGACCGTGCTCTCGCGCTAGCCGCTGTAAAATTTTGAGAGCGGACTTGGATGTTCTAGAATCACGAATCGAATGTTAAAGCTTTACAACACCCTGACGCGGGCAAAAGAGGATTTCGTCCCCCTGGAGCCCCCCCAGGTCGGCCTCTACACCTGCGGGCCCACGGTCTACAACGACCAGCACGTCGGCAACTACCGCACCTATATTTTCGAGGACGTCCTGGTGCGGACGCTCAAGCTGCTGGGCTATGCGCCGCGCCGGGTCATGAACGTCACCGACGTTGGGCACCTGACCAGCCAGGGCGACGAGGGCGAGGACAAGATGGAGGTCGGCGCCGCGCGCGAGGGCAAGACCGCCTGGGAGGTCGCCCGCCTCTACACGGACGCCTTTTTGGCCGACGGACGCGAGCTCAACCTCCTGCCGCCGGACGTGCTCTGCCGCGCGACGGATTTTATTCCGGAGCAGATCGAGCTGGTGCGGCGGCTGGAGATCAAGGGCCTGGCCTATCGGATTGCCGATGGCGTGTATTTCGACACGGCCAAGCTTTCCGATTACGGCCGGCTCATGACGCGGGAGCACCTAGAGGGCCTCAAGGGAGGCGCGCGCGTCGAGGCCAACCCCGAGAAGCGCTCCTTGACGGATTTCGCGCTTTGGAAGTTTTCGCCCGCGGGGCGGAAGCGGCAGATGGAGTGGGACTCCCCCTGGGGCCGGGGGTTCCCCGGCTGGCACGTCGAGTGCTCGGCCATGGCCATGCGCTTCCTGGGAGAGACCTTCGACATCCACTGCGGCGGCGTGGATCACATTCCGGTCCACCACACCAACGAGATCGCCCAGTCCGAGGGCGCGACCGGCAAGCCTTTCGCCCGGGTCTGGCTGCACGGGGAGTTCCTGCTCATGCACAGCGCCAAGATGGCCAAGTCCGCGGGCGGCTTCGTCACCTTGGCCCATGTCAAGGAGCGCGGCTTCTCCCCGCTCGACTATCGCTACCACTGCTTCACCGCGCACTACCGCAGGCAGCTCGACTTTAGCTGGGAGACCTTGGAGGCCGGCCGCACCGCGCGCCGCCGGCTGGTCGAGGCGGCCCGCGGCCTGGGCGCGGCCGCGCCGGCTCCGGCCGGCGCCGCCTCTGCGCGGTTCCGGGAAGCCCTGGCCGACGACTTGAACGCGCCGGCGGCCCTGGCGGTGGTCTGGGACGCGCTGAAGTCCGACGCGCCGGCGGGGGAGAAGCGCGCCCTCCTTCAGCAGGCGGAGTCCGTCCTGGCCCTAGGCCTCTCCGAGCCTGAGGCGGCCGAGACGCCTCCGGCCGCGGTCCAAGCTCTGCTCGAGCGCCGCGCGCGGGCGCGCGCCGCCAAGGACTTCGCGCTCTCCGACGCCCTGCGCCGGGACATCGAGGCCGCGGGCTGGCTGGCGGAGGACTCCAAGCAGGGCCAGACGGCGAGGAAGCGGTGAAGCCCGCCAACGCCCGCACGCGCTGGATCGGCGGCCTGGAGGCCGCGGCGCGCCGCCTCCAGGAGTCGCCCGACGACGGCCGCGAGCTCTGGATCGAGCACCAGCTCCAGCGCCCCGAGCTGGGGCTGCTGATCCGCCGCGCCAAGGAGCTGGGCCTGACCGTGCGCTTCGTGTCCCGACCGGAGCTGGACCGGGCCGTCCAAGGCCGCCATCAGGGCGTCGCTTTGCGGGCCGTCTGGAACCCCGCCGCGTCCTTTGCCGAGTGGCTCGACGGCCTGGACGAGCGGGTCAAGGCCGGCCTCGTCGTGGTCGCTCTCGACCAGATCCAGGATCCGCACAACCTGGGGGCCATCGCCCGCTCGGCGCTCCAGCTCGGGGCCTCCTGCCTGGTGATCCCGGATCGGCGTTCGGCCTCCGTGACCCCGGCCGTGGTCGCCGCCTCCGCGGGCGCGGCGCTCAAGATCCCCATCCACCGCGTGGTCAACCTGGCCCAGACCCTCGCGCGCTGCCGGGAGCGCGGCCTCTGGATCTACGGCGCCGACGCCGCGGGCAAGGACGCCTGGGCCGCCCCGATCCAGGCGCCCTGCGCGCTGGTCGTGGGCTCGGAGGGCTACGGCCTGCGCCCGCTCGTGCGCGCCTCCTGCGACGAGCTCCTGCGCGTGCCCCAGTCCGAGCGCGGCGTGGGCAGCCTCAACGCCTCCTGCGCGGCCGCGGTTTTGCTTTACGAGATCGCGCGCCGCCGGGCGCGGCCCGGGGCATGAGGCGCGGCCGGGACGTCCTTCTCCTGCTCAACGGGGACCTGCGCGGCCCCGCCGCGGTCCGCGCCCTGGCCCGCCGCGCGGACGCCGTGCTCTGCGCCGACGGCGGCGCGCGCCACGCGCGGGCGCTGGGCCTGGTCCCCGACGCGGTGGTCGGCGACATGGACTCCCTGCCGCGGCCCCTGCCGCGCGCCTGGGGCGGGGTTTCCTTCGTCTGCGACTTCGACCAGAGCCGCTCGGACCTGGACAAGGCCCTGGACCTGGCCGGGCGGATGGGCGCGCGGCGCATCCTGGTCGCCGGCGCGCTGGGCGGCGGGCTCGGGCACGAGCTGGTCAACCTCGCCGTGCTCGAGGAGCGCGCCGGCGCGGCCGAGATCGTCCTGGTCGGGGGCGGCACGGCGCGCCTGCTCGGCCCCGGCCGCCACGTCCTGGCTTTGCGCCGCGGCCGGCGCTTCAGCCTGCTCGCCGCTCCCCGCGCGCGGGTGACGCTGTCCGGCGCGCGCTATCCCCTTATGAACGGCCAGGTCTTGCGGCGCGGCAGCCGCGGCCTGGGCAACCGCGCCGAGGGCCGCGTCGCGCTTCAGGTGCTCTCGGGCCGCGTCTGGCTGGTTGTGGACGCGCCCGGACGTCCTACGCCCCGGTCCGCGCGGCCTGCCGCTTGAGCCAGTCGCGGCGCGCCTTGATCTCCCGGACGTAGTTTCGAGTTTCCGGGATGTTCGGCACGCCGCCGGCCTCCTGGACGGTCCCGTACCCCGCGTTGTAGGCGGCCAAGGCGAAGTCCACCCGTCCGGCGAAGCGCTCGAGCTGTTCCTTTAAGTAGCGGATGGCGCCGTCCATGCTGGCTTGGGCCTGGAGGCGGTCGTCGCGCTTGTCGGTGAGCACGCCCAGCTCCCGCGCCGTGCCGGGCATGAGCTGCCCGATGCCCTGCGCCCCGGCCCAGCTTACGGCCGAAGGATTCAAGCGCGACTCCTGGATCATCATCGCGGCGATGAGGAAAGGGTCCATGCCCGCCTTGAGAGACTTGGCGACGATGGCCTGGGCGATGGTCTTCATGCGCTTGACGCCCTGGCGCGTGCGCGCAAGGCCTGGATTCCAGGCCAAGCCGCGCTCGCTGAGGAACCGGCTCAGCCACTTGTAGCTGGATGGGGGGGAGGCCTCCTCGTCGTCATGCCAGGCGACCGCTTGGTTTCCTTCCGGGCTCCCCTTGTCCTCGCGCCGCTCCAGCGCCGCGATTTGGCGGGGGTCGGCGCCGCGCACGCGGACCAGCGCCACCACCAGGCCCCGCCGGCGCAGGCTCTCGAGCCGCGCGCGCGAGCGCGAGGCGGCGGTGTCGAAGAGAGTCGGGATGCGGCTTATCCCGGCCGACGTGTAGGCGGAGACGACCTCGATATGTCCCCCCGTGTTTCCGGGGTACCAGCCGCTTCCGTAGACTAGCTGGGTGCCCTTGCGGCCAAGGACCGCCTGCAGGGCCCCGGGAGTGTCGATGACGGCGAAGCCCTGGCGGTGCAGCTCGCTGCGGGCGCGGGGGTCGGTCTTGATCCAGCGATGGAAATCGGCGGCGCTGGCTTGCCCGGCGTTCCTCGGCCACCATTGGTAAGGCAGATAGCGCCGCAGGGTCTTGCCGTTGGGCAGCGCCGTTCGGTCCCATCCCTGGGTGACATAATGGAGGCACAGGGGGTTGCTCGGGTCGTAGCCCGGGTTGACGCCCCGGCGCAGGTTGCCCACCAGCGCGTCGGACAGCGGCCGATCGATCACGCGCCGCCAATCCACCGGGGGGCGTCGCGGCGCGAAGGGGCTGGGGACCGCCATGCCGGGCCGGCGCCACCGGGCCGCGCCGACCATGGCCCGCGGACCGCCGTGCGCCAGCAGGGCCAGCGGCGAGTCCGCGTACAAGGCCTCGTCCAGGGCGCCGTCGTAGAAGAGCCTTGTCGCGGTCAAGGAGTCGGCGCGCGTCATCCCGGCGTCCACGGCGCGGCGGACGCCGTTGGAGATGGCAGCGATGCGCGTGTCCATCTTAAGCTTCTCGAACTCGTCGCGCCGCCGCGCCAGGTCGCCGCTGCCGCGCGTCTCCCGGTCGATCCGGTCCAGGAGCGCGGTCCATAGGGGAGGCAGTTTGCCGGACGGCCGTTCGAATTGAGCGCGCGCCCACTGAACGACCTCCGCGCGCAAGGCGCGTCGGGCGCGCGCGACATCCTGGGCTGCCGGCGGCGACAGGAGGGCGCGGGAGACGGACGGCGCCAAGACGACCACGGCGGCTAGGCACAGGGACCTCATGGCTCAAAGCATAGCGGGGCCCTTGGCCCCCGTCCTGGGGCCAAAGGCCTAGATGCATCTAGGTCTAAAGTCCTATTACAAAAATTGGGGTAATAGATCAGCGGATTGAAGCGGCGGCGAACTGTGCGGCCAGGGGCGGTCGGCCCGAGGCAATGTGATCGATAAGGCCATCGCGAAGACTGCGCATGGGATCGAGGGATCGCAAGTGCAGGGTCTGGAAT
>JACQPJ010000047.1 GCA_016207605.1 Elusimicrobiota bacterium | reverse complement strand
GCGTGGAGATGGTGATGCCGGGCGACAACATCGACATGGAGTGCGAGCTGATCTGCCCGGTGGCCATGGAGAAGGGGCTGCGCTTTGCGGTGCGCGAGGGCGGCCACACCGTGGGCGCCGGGGTCGTCGCGGAGATTCTGGACTAGGAATTCCATCGAGGAATAAGGTATAATCATGGCCGAGACTAGCAATCCGCAGCAGAGAATCCGCATCCGCCTCCGCGCTTACGACCACCGCGTCCTGGACGCCAGCGTCGGCAAGATCGTCGAGACGGCCCAGCGCACGGGAGCGGTCGTTTCCGGTCCCATCCTGTTGCCCACGCACGTCAAGAAGTACACGGTTCTGCGGTCTCCGCACGTGGACAATAATTCGCGCGAGCAGTTCGAGATTCGGGTGCACAAGCGTCTCATCGAGCTGAACTCGACGACGTCCAAGACGGTGGACGAGCTGATGAAGCTCGACTTGCCGGCGGGCGTGGACGTGGAGATCAAGCTGTAGCAAAGGATTTCGTGTCATGAGCGAAGAGACGAACGAAACGGCGGCGGCAGTAGCGGCGGACGGCGGCGGGGCCCAAAAGGCTCCGGCCACGTTTCGCGTCATTTTGGGCGAGAAAGTCGGCATGACCCAGATCTTTCACCCGAAGGACAAAAATCTATACGACGTGACCATCGTGAAGGCCGGTCCTTGTCCGGTCCTTCGGGTGAAATCAGCGGATTCCAAGGACGGATATAACGCCGTGCAGCTTGGATTCGGCTTGAGCCGTGAAAAGTCCTGCTCTAAATCCCAGCTCGGCCAGTTTAAGGCCGCCGGCGTTTCTCCTCAAAAATACGTTCGGGAGATCCGCGTCCCGGATGTTAAAGGCCTCGCGTCCGGGCAAACCGTCGCCTTGGACGTTGCTTTCAAGTCGGGCGATTATGTCGACGTTCAAGGCGTGACAAAGGGCCATGGCTTTACCGGCGTCATGAAGCGCCATAACTTTCGCGGCCTGCCGGCCTCCCACGGCGCCTCCGACAAGGAGCGCTCGCCGGGGTCGCTGGCCTCCCGCCGCTCCCTCGGCCGCGTCCTGCCCGGCCAGCGCATGGCCGGGCGCATGGGCCATGAGATCACCTCCACGCTCAAGGTCGAGGTGATCCAGGTGGACCCGGACAAGAGCCTGATCTATCTCGCCGGCCCGGTGCCGGGGCCTCGGGGCGGTCTCGTGACCATCTCCGAGACCGTCAAGACCAAGAAGTTCCGCACCGAGCCCGCCAAGACGGCCGTGCGCAAGGACAAGATGGGCAACGTTATCAAGCCTGGCGCGGCCCCCGCGAAGGCCGCCAAGAAATAGACCGGAGACATGGGCATGGACGCCAAGATTCTCGACAGCGAAGGCAAGGAGGCGGGCCAGGTCTCCCTGCCCGAGGGGCTGTTCGGGCACAAGCCCTCGCGCCGCTTTCTGCACGAGTTCGTCACGGCCTATCTCGCCAATCAGCGCGCCTGGACGGCCAACACCAAGGGCCGCTCGGAGGTCTCGGGCGGCGGGCGCAAGCCGTGGAAGCAGAAGCACACGGGCCGCGCCCGCGCGGGCTCGACACGCTCCCCGCTTTGGCGGCACGGCGCGATCATTCATGGACCGCGCGTCGGCCGCGGCTCGCGCCTGGACATGCCCCGCCAGAAGGCCCGGCTGGCCCTGGCCCAAGCCCTATCCGCCCGCGCCCAGGACGGCGGCATCGTCTGGGTCAAGGACATCGTGCTGGCGGAGCCCAAGACCAGGCTGGCCGCGGCCGTCTTGAGCAGGCTCGGCTGCCGAGGACGCACGCTGGTCGTGCTGGATGCCCCGAATCCCGCGTTGGCGCGCGCCAGCCGGAACCTGCCCAGCGTGCTTGTGCGCCTGGCTTCCGACATCAACGCCTACGAGGTCCTGCGCGCGCGCACGCTCGTCATCACGCAGCCCGCGCTCGTCAAGCTGGGCGCGCGCTGGAACTGAGGCCGCCATGTCCCATCGAGACTCCCGCCCGACGCTCGTGAGGCCGCTGCTGACGGAGCGCGGCGCGCGCCTGCAGGAAGACGGCCAGTATCTTTTCGAGGCCGCCCTGGACGCCACGAAGGCGGACATCAAGGCCGCCGTCGAGGCGATGTTCAAGGTGGACGTCCGGAAGGTCCGCTCGATGATCATGTTCGGCAAGCGCCGCCGCTTCACGCGGGCGGTCGGCATGCGGCCGGACTGGAAGAAGGCGATCGTCACGGTCGCCAAAGGACAGAAAATAGACTTCGCCAAGCCGTCGGCGTCCTGAGGCCCCTTATGCCCATCAAATCCTACAAGCCGTACACGCCTTCGCGCCGGGGGATGACGTCGGCCGACTTCTCGAATCTCACCGCGGAGCGCCCCGAGAAGAGCCTGGTCTCCAAGCTCGTCCGCAAGGGCGGGCGCAACAACACCGGCTCCATCATGGTCCGCCACCAGGGCGGCGGACACAAGCGCGCCTACCGGCTCGTGGACTTCAAGCGCGACAAGTTCGGCGTGCCGGCCAAGGTCGCCACCATCGAGTACGACCCCAACCGCACGGCGCGCATCTGCCTCCTGCACTACGCCGACGGCGAGAAGCGCTACATCCTGCATCCCGTCGGCCTCCAGGTCGGCGACACCGTGATGAGCGGTCCGGAGGCCGAGATCAAGACCGGAAACGCCCTGCCCCTGGCCAAGATTCCCGACGGCACGTTCGTGCACTGCGTCGAGCTGATGCCCGGCAAGGGCGGCCAGATGATGCGCTCGGCGGGCTCCCAGGCCCAGCTGATGGCCAAGGATGCCGGCTACGCCCAGCTCAAGCTGCCCTCCGGGGAGGTCCGCCTGGTCCCGGACGCCTGCATGGCCGCCGTCGGCCAGGTCGGCAACACCGATCACAATACCATCACGCTGGGCAAGGCGGGCCGCTCCCGGCACCGCGGCATCCGCCCGACGGTGCGCGGCGGCGCGATGAACGCGACCGACCATCCCCTGGGCGGCGGCCGCGGCAAATCCAAGGGCAACAACCACCCGCGTTCGCCGTGGAACCAGCTGGCCAAGGGTTATAAGACCCGCAGCAAGAAAAAGGTCTGGGGCTGGATGATCGTCTCCGACCGGCGCCGCTCAGCGCAGCACGCGGGCTGACATCGAGGAATTGACATGAGCCGATCCACCAAGAAGGGCCCCTTCATTGATCCAAACGTCCTGACCAAGGTCCGCAAGCTCAACGCCGCCGGCGAGAAGAAGCCCATCAAGACCTGGGCGCGCACATGCACGATTGTGCCCGACTTCGTCGGGCACACTTTTTCCGTGCACAACGGCCGGAAATTCCTGCCGGTGTATGTGACGGAGCAGATGGTCGGCCACAAGCTTGGGGAGTTTTCCTTTACGCGCTTCTTCAAGTCCCACGGCGGCACCCACAAGGAGGCCACCGAGAAGACGTAAGTCCTCCGGTCCGGATAAACCCCCATGGAAGCCATTGCCCACGCTCGATTTCAACGATACGGGACGCGCAAGGTCGCGCAGGTCCTCAAGGAGATCCGCGGCAAGCCGGTGCTCGAGGCCGAGCGCCTGCTCCCGATGATCCCCCGCGTCTGCTCGCGCATGGTCGTCAAGGCCGTGCGTTCCGCCGCCGCCAATCTGGTCATCCGGGCTTCCAAGGCCGGCCGGCCGATCGATCCCCAGAAGGTGTACATCAAATCCTGCTGGTCCACGATGGGCCCGATGGGAAACATGAAGCGCACCCTGCCGGCCCCGCAAGGCCGCGCCTACACGTTCCGCCGCAAGGTCTGCCACCTGACGGTCGTGGTGTCCGACGAGCGCGCCGGGTCCAAGAGGAAGTAAGACATGGGCAATAAAACAAACCCGAACGCGCTGCGTCTCGGCTACATCCACGACTGGCAGTCCAAGTGGTTCTCGATCAAGGACGCGCCGGCCCTGATCGGCGAGGACTTCAAGATCCGCGGCCTCGTGCGCAATGCGTTCCGTTCCGCCGCGGTCAGCTGGGTCGGCATCGAGCGGGCGGGCTCCTATCTCCGCGTCAACATTCATACGGCTCGGCCCGGCGTGGTCATCGGCAAGAAGGGCGCCGACATCGAGGCCCTGCGCAAGTCCGTCGAGGACCTGACCCAGCGCAAGACGTACGTCAACGTGATGGAGATCAAGGACCCCGAGCTGGACGCCCGGCTCGTGGCCGAGTCCATCTCCTTCCAGCTCGAGAAGCGCATCGCGCACCGCCGCGCCATGCGCCGCGCGATGGAGCGCACGATCCAGTCCGGGGCGCTGGGCATCAAGGTCATGGTTTCCGGCCGCATCAACGGCGCCGAGATCGCGCGTCGCGAGTGGGCGCGCGAGGGCCGCGTGCCCCTGCACACCTACGCCGCCGACGTGGACTACGGCACGGCCGAGGCGGTGACCACGGC
>JACQPJ010000048.1 GCA_016207605.1 Elusimicrobiota bacterium | reverse complement strand
TTTCAGAAGCTGAGCCTCATCGACATCCTGAACCTCACGACGCGTCGGCTCAGAAAGATCAGAGACGGCGATCCGCAGCTCCTGTTCACCTTCTAAAACTTTCTTGGGACAGCTCTGCCAATAGTCCATGTATTCCCAGGGTTTCGTGTTATGCTGGATGCTGTCAGGCTTCCCTTGACGCATCTGTGCCGAGCCCGAAGGGTCGAGGCCTAGGGATCGGGGGAGGAGACTCTATGAACAGAAAAGTTGCGTGGGGCATGACGGGATTGGCGTTCATGCCGATCATGGCGTTTTCGCAGGCTCGGGACCCCAAGTCGTTGCTCAAAGGTTCCATCGAGGCCCTGCGCAGGGCGGGATTTCCCGGCACGCAAGAGATACAGGTCCCGCCTCCTCCCAGCGCAGTTCCTGCTTCCAGGGTTGCAGATGAGGCGACCGATGAGACCATGGAAGCCTTAGCGGCTTTGGTTGCGGAGGTGCAAAAGTCGCCGAGGGAAGGTTCCGTGATAGGGGAAACCTTGAGAAAATTAGGGGTTGACTTCGCAGGCGATAAACTACTGGTTCAGAACTTCTTCAAGCGAAATGTGCAACGAATCTTTAGCGTCACCTCATTTAGGGGCAGAACCGATATTATTTTGGATGAGGGCATAAAAGCAGGTGGGAGAAAAGAGATCCGATCTTATTTGCTTTCACCGATGGGAGTCCTTGAGGCAGCCGCTGTGACGACGAAACGCGACGGCAAGTTTTACGCGGAGCGGATTCCAAACGAGGACGCTCAGGAAGGATTTCGAGCCCAGCTTCGGTTCTGGACGCAGTACTACCGCGACCATTTGAAGCCGCTGACCGCGCAATAAAACCGGAGTCTGCGGTCCCCAGGCCGCGCAGGAAGCCGATCAAGGCAGCTTGGGTTTGTAAATAGATAACTGATGTGCGCGCAGCCTAGGTCTCCTAGCGCGCGCCTAGATGCTATAAGCCTTTCCTTGACGCATCTGTGCCGCGTCCGCAAGGTCGAGGCCTGGCGGCACAAAAATTGCTCCAGCCAGGGCCGGTGCCTGGCAAACATCGTCGGCGCGGCGGTCACACACTGGTCGAGGTTCTGGTGGCGACCCTCCTCGTCGCCTTCATGACCGTCCCGGTGATGGCGCTGCTGCTGAGCGCCCGCCTTTCGATGGGCCGCCAATCGCGGCAGGTGGCGGCGGCGGCGGCGGTGCGGCGCCTCTCGGAAGTCCTGAAGGCCTACGTCGTCGCCGACCTGAGCCTGGCGCCGGGCCCCGGGGCGGGGCCCGAGGGCTGGTCCCTGCCCGGCGACCGGCGCGGCGGCTACGCGCTCGCCGACGGCGTGCATGAGCTCGATCCCGCGCTGTGGGCCGTGGACCTGTCCTCCTACTCGGCCGTGGTCCGATATCAGGTGACGACGGTCGGCACGCCGGCCGGGCCGCAGTCCCGCGTCTCGTTCGAGGTGTCTTGGAAGGAGCCGTGAGGCCGCGCGCGCCGGGGGGTTTTTCCCTGGCGGAGATGGTCGTCGCGTTAGGGCTCTCGTTTTTGACGCTGGCCGCCGCCGCCGGTCTGCTGGCGTCGACGCTGCGGACCCAGGTCGCGGCGCGGGCGAGCGTGGCCTCCCAGCTCGGCGTCGACGCCGCGCTGGGCGCCGTCGAGCGGGAGCTCCGCCAGGCCACGCTGGTCGGCCGGCCGCTGGTGGCCGGTGTGCCGTCCTCGGCCCTGGAGGGCTGCCTCAACGCGGCGGTCGCGCCCGGCGCGCCGGCTCCCGTTCCCATCGATGCGTCCGCGTCCATGTCGGGCTTCGCCGTCTGCGCGGCCGACCGCGTTCTCTGGCTGCATCAGGGGCCCGGCTGCCCCCTGGCCTACTCCTGCGGCGAGGGCTCCGGCGTCGCGCTCGCGGGCGTTCCCGGGGGGGCCGCCGAGGCGGAGGCCTCCTTCACGCGCGCGGTCGCCGGCCAGGCGATCGCCGCCGACCTGACCGTCCGCTGTGGGGCCGAGTCCGCGCGCGCCTTCACCACCGTCGCCCTCGCCCAGGCCGCGGCTCGGCCGCGGTGACCTCCCGCGGCGCGCGGCGGGGCTCGGCGCTGCTCCAGGTCCTGGTGATGTCGCTGATCCTGAGCCTGTTGTGCGCCTTGATCCTGCGCTCGCGCCTGACGCCCGCCCTCGCCGCGGCTAAAGCCGTAGACCGCGTGCGCCAGGACCTGGACGATCAGGGCGCCCTCAATCTCGTCGGCGCGGCGTGGCTCAAAGGGGGGACGTGCGCCTCGGCGATGGAGAGCGGGGTTGCCTGCTCCGGAAGCGGCTGCGCCTGCGTCTGCGTCGTCCCAGGGGGCCGGACGGTCGTCGCGGCGCCGGTCGGGGGCGGCGCGGGGGCCTGCGCCCTGAGCGCCGGGCCGCCGTCTTCCATGCCGGCGCCTTGACAAGGGGCGAGGGGGCGACTACACTTCGGGCGAGGCAACCCTCATGGCCCGATTCTCCTACACCATCCAGGACGGCAAGGGCGAGACCTCGAGCGGGATGATCGAGGCCGCCGACGAGAACGAGGCCGTCAACGCCCTGCAGGCCCAGGGGAGCTTCATCCTCGCCATCCGCGCCGAACAGGCCGGCGGCTCCGCGGCGGGCGGGCGCGGCGGCTCGGTGGGGACGCGGGACCTGGTCTTTTTCGCCGAGCAGCTGGCGACCTTGCTCAACGGCGGCGTGCCCCTGGTCCGGGCTTTGTCCCTGCTCGGGGAAAACTCCGGCTCCAAGGGCCTGCGCCTGGCGCTGGCCCAGGTGACCAAGGACGTCGCCGGGGGCATGGCCCTCTATAAGTCGCTGGAGAGGCAGCCCAAGGTCTTCAACGGCCTGTGGGTGTCCCTGGTCCAGGCGGGGGAGATGGGCGGCCAACTGCCCAAGGTGCTCAAGCAGATCGGCTCCTACCTCCAGGCCCAGGCCGAGCTCAGGGGGAAGATCCTCACGGCCCTGGCCTATCCCGCGGTCCTGATGAGCATGTCGCTGGGCGTCCTGGCCGTGTTCGTCGTCAAGATCGTGCCGATTTTCGCCGAAATCTTCTCCAGCTTCCAGATCAAGCTCCCGCCCCTGACGCAGCTGATCATCCTGACGTCCACGCTGCTCGTCCATCACATGCCCGCCATCGTCCTGGTCGTCGTGGGGCTGGGGTTCGCCTGGAACGCTTACTCCGCGACCGAGTCCGGCCAGGAGTTGAAATGGCGCCTGATCTTCGGCCTGCCCCTCTTCGGGGGCTTCGTGCAGAGCATCCTGGTCGAGCGCCTGCTCACGACGCTGTCGACTCTCATCGAGTCCGGCGTGAGCATCCTCAACGCCATCGCCGTGCTGGAGGGCGTCTTCGGCGACAACATCATCTTCCGGCGCGTGCTGGCCTCGGTCAAGGGCGACGTGGCCGGCGGGCGCTCCATCTCGCAGTCCTTCAAGCAGACCGGCGTCCTTCCCGGCCTGGTCACGGAGATGATGTTCATGGGGGAGGAAGCCGGCAAGCTGCCCGACATGCTCGTGACTCTCTCCGCGTTCTATAAGGAACAGATCGACCAGTTCACCCGGCGCTTCAACGCGGTCATCGAGCCGCTTCTGGTCGTCGGCGTGGGCGCGATCGTCGGGGTGATCGTCCTCTCCATCTTCATGCCCATCTTCAAGATGTCGAGCCTGGGGGCCCGATGAAACGCCCGAACCGCCTGGGATACACGCTGGTCGAGATCGTGGTCGTGGTGCTGATCATCGGGGTCCTCGCCGCCATGGCCGTGCCCCAGTACATCCGGACCGTCGAGACCAGCAAGGCCGACGACGCCGCCGGCGTGGTCAACCAGATCGGCACGACCAACCGCATGTTCGCCCTCGACCACGCCGGCTCCTACGTGCGCGGCGCGTTTCCCTCCTCGGGCGCCTGCAGCACCACCGGCGCCTGCCCGGCCGGCGCGCCGTACAACGATCCCTGCATGCTGGTCTATTGCGGCTACCTGGCCAACCAGGACTGGGGCAGCAAGCCCTACTCGTTTTGCGCCTGCGACGGCGCCAGCGGCGGCGCCTGCGCCTGCGGCGGGACGGCCTTCTCGGGGACTTTGAACCGGGTCTCCGCCGCCCAGCGCAAGTCCGCGCCCGCCTCCGGCGGCGCCTCGTCGCCCTACAACGCCTGGGGCTACTCCATGGACATCTCGGGCAAGATCACGGGCTCGCCGACCAGCAATGGACCTCCTGCGCCCGCGTTTTAAGCCTCGCCGCCCCGCCGCCGGCTCCGCGCTGGTGGAGGTGGTCGTGGCCATCCTCGTGCTGGCCGTCATCGCGGCGGCGGTGTTCAGCGTCGCCCTGACCTCCAAGGCCGGGGGAGGCAAGAGCGGCCGGCGTCTCCTGGCGCTCATGGCGACCAAACAGGTCACCGGCCAGCTGCGCGGCTACGTGACCGGCTGCTACGACTACGCCACGGCTTCCTTCTCGAGTTGCGGAGGCGTGAGCGGCCCCAACGCCTGCGCCGGGGCCAACAGCTGGTCCATGACCAACCCCTGCGCGACCGCCAATTCCCCCTCCGGGATCATCGACACCGGGCCGGCGTCCTCCGCCTATGCCTTCTCCCTCGGAACCCACATCCTGACGGGCGTCCTGCCGGCCTGGCTGGAGGCCGCTCCCTACAACGGGCGCGTGAGATACGTCGTGACGGCGGGCAGTACGATCAGCAACTGCGGCTACGCGGGCCACACCTGCGTGTCGCCGGCCGTCAGCGTCACCGCGGACTGGACCGAGCCATGACGCGCGGGGGCTTCAGCCTCATCGAGACGGTCGTGGCCGCGGGCGTGGTCATTTTGGTTCTCATGGGCTCCTTCGCCGTGATCGGCTCCATGGCGCGTTCCCAGAAGGAAAACCTGACCAAGAGCACGGTGGTCGGCTGGTCGGCGGCCAGCCTGGGCGCCATCGGCGCCGACGTCGAGAAGGCCAACGTCCTGCTCCTGCCCACGGCGGCCGGCCTCAACGGCAACACCCTGGCCGTCTGCCAGAATTGGTCCCAGAACGCCGGAGGTCCCGGGGTCGGCGCCGCGCTTGACGCGACCCAGCCGACCGTCACCGTCGTCTATTGCGGCGCCGGGACCGGCGGCGCGATGACGCTGTATCGTTACGCGCTCAATGGCTGCACGACTCCCACGGCCGCCTGCTCGTCCTCGGTCTCCGGGGCGGCGGCGGTGGCGTCGGGCGTGCGTCTGGACGGGACGCATCCCACGCTGTTCTCCTACGTCCCCTCGCTGGGCGGGGTGGGCGCCAATTTCACGGTTGGCGACCCCAGCGCGACGGCCAACCTCAAGAACCCCCAATTCCTCACGTTCAACACCACCTTGATGCCACGGCAGACCTTGGAGACGAACTGATGAACCGTCGCGGCGCGGCCCTCCTGCAGGTGCTGGTCTTTGGCGCCATCGTGGCGGTCGTGGCCGCCAGCCTCCTGCGCATGACGCTCATGAGCCAGACCGTCAGCGCCCGCTCCCTAGGGACGGCGCAGGGGGTGCGCTCCACCGAGGGGGCGCTGGCCACCCTCCTGAATGCCTGGAACGCCTCTGGAACGTGCGCCAACGTGCCGGGACTTTACACCTGCGCGGCCGTCGGCCCCTGCGGCTGCGACTGCACTCCGACGGCCAGCGGCCAGCCCACGGTCAAGGCCCGAGCGGTCCCGGCGGGATGTCCGCAGGTGACGCTTGAAATCACGTCTCCGTGAGCGCGAAGCTCAGCCCGCGCGCGCGGCGGGCTCTGGAGAAGGCGGGAGCGCGTCCGCTCCCCGGCTGAGGCGCCGCTGATGGGCCGCGTAGAGGCTCATCCCCAGGGCGGCCCAGGCCAGTTCGCGGGCGTGCCGGATCAGGCCGAGCGTGAAGCCCGCCTCCGGCGGCAGGCCCAGGCCCGCGAAGATGGCGGTCTTGCCCGCCTCTTGGGTGCCGATCTTGGCCGGGACCATGAAGGCCATGGCGTCCACCAGGTTGGAGAGGAACTCCACCGCCAGGGCCGCCGAGGCTGCCAGGGGCAGCCCCAGGAAGAAGGCGATGAGCCAAACTTCGACGGCGCCCCAGGCGTAGCCCAGCGCGAAGCAGAGGACGGAGCCGGCCATGCGCCCGGGGTGGCGGCGCAGGTATTCGCGCAGGAGGAGGCGCACGGGCCGGCTTCTGGCGAGGGCCTCGGGGAATCTCCGGAGCGCCCAGGCGGGGGGCTCGCAGGCGGACAGGACGATCGCCGCGGCCACGCCGCCGAGGATCAGGAGCATCGCCGCCGCGCCCCAGGCGAGCTGGCGGCCGGAGAGGGCGTAGAACTTCCAGTGCAGAAGGTAGAAGAGCCCCAGGAGCACGAAGAGGGCCTGGGCCGCGGCCTGCGCGGCCTTGGCCACGACCACGCTGGCGACCTTGGCGTCCTCGGCGGCGCCGTTCCCCAGCATTCCCGGCCGCACGAACTCGCCCGCGACGCTGGCGCTGGGCGTGAGGTAGTTCACGCCGTCGCCGGCGATGCGCACGCGCACCAGGTCCCGAAAGCGCAGGCGCCCGTCGGCGCCGGGCGCGAAGGCGAGGCCCCAGCCCGCCGCGTTGAGCATATGATCGAAGATCTGGAAGGGCAGGACGACGGCGAAGCCCCAGCCGAAGGCGGCCACGCGTTCCCAGACGCGCGCGGGCCCGAAGCCCCAGAGGAGGAAAGCGAACGTCGCGGCTCCCAGGATCAGGACGACGGGGGTAAACCACGCCCGGGCGCGCCGCATCAGAGATTTGCCGGCGCAGGCCGGCGCGGCGGGGAGGGGCGCGCGGCCGTGAGGTGCCCGTAGGAGGGGGAGGTTAGGAGCAGAGCGCGCCTCATGGTCATCAACAGTCAATTTTACCACAATCTTCCCCAGGGTGCGGGATCCGCTTTCGGGGCCTGGAAATATCGCCATAAAGCGTCTATACTGCGGCAGCAACCATGAGCGAGCGCTCCATTCGTGCGTGAGATAGCCGTGGGGCTGCTGCCGTTGACTTTGGCTTGCTTGGCCGCGGCGGGACCCGTGGAGGGCGGCTGGGAATGGCGGGAGACCCTCACCCCTCATTTCCGCATCCAGCACCAGGAGACCTGGATTCCCTCCGGGCTGACGTTGGGCGTGGAGCGCGCGCATTTCCGCTTGCGCATGGACCTGGGGGCCCTCTCGCCCTGGTTGTCCCGGGAGCGCATCGGCCTCTACCTCTACCGGGACCTCGATTCCTACGTCGGCGGCCAGTTCCAGCCGCCCGCCTGGTCCAACGGCGTGGCCGTCTATGAGCGCAAGGCGGTGGCCCTGCCGGCCATGAAGAAAACTCCGGAGATGCTGCGCGTCATCGCCCACGAAACCGCGCATCTTCTCTTTGTCGGCTACTTCCGGGAGCGCCGCCGCGATCCTCCCTACTGGCTCAACGAGGGACTGGCCATGGTCGAGGAGACGGACGCCTCGGACCGGCCCGAGACCTCTCCCTGGTACCAGGAGATGGCCGCCATGGACCCCAAGGATTGGTACGCGATGGCGGATTTCTTGGCGCTTTCGCCGATCCAGGACCTCGGCGGCGATCAGAAGGCCGTCGGGCGCTGGTACGTCCAAGCCTACGCCGTGACGCGCTTTCTGCTCCGCGGCCACTCCCGGCTCCAGTTCAAGAGCTTCTGCTCCGACCTGCGCGACGGCCGGACCGCGGCCGAGGCCCTGGCGCGGGTCTACCGCTACCGCGATCCCGAGGATTTCGAGAAGCGCTGGCGCCTGTGGCTGGCCGACCCCGTCCATCGCCGGCTCGTGGCCGCCCTCCCGGAGTCGGCACGGCCCCGCGCCGACGGCATCGTGCGCCGCTCCGCGGTCTGGCACTCCTCGATGACGGCCTTCGGCGACTTCCAACCGCTCACCTTGAGCTCGCGCGTGAATCGGGGCGATTCGCCGGCGAAATAGGACCTAGAAAAACTATTGTGACGCAGGTCCTTAGGCCGGGACGGCGAGCGGGGCCAGGAAGCGGCCGGTGTGGGACGTCTTGTGGCGGATGATGTCGGCGGGGCGGCCGGCGGCGACGAGAGTGCCGCCCTTGTCGCCGCCCTCGGGGCCCAGGTCTAAAATCCAGTCGGCGGAGCGCATCACGTCGGTGTTGTGCTCGATGACGAGCACGGTGTTGCCGGCGTCCACCAGGCGGTGGAGGACCTCCAAAAGCTTGGACACGTCGGCGAAGTGGAGTCCGGTCGTCGGCTCGTCGAGGATGTAGAGGGTGCGGCCGGTGCCGCGGCGGGAGAGCTCGGTGGCGAGCTTGACGCGCTGGGCCTCGCCGCCGGAGAGCGTGGTCGCGCTCTGGCCCAGCGCGATATAGCCCAGGCCGACGTCTTCTAAAGTCTGCAGGACACGCACCATGGGGGAGTGGGCGGCGAGAAAGAGCCGCGCCTCGGCAACCGACAGGGCGAGGGTCTCGGCGATGTTCTTGCCCTTGTAGCGCACGGCGAGGGTTTCTTCATTAAAACGTTGGCCGCGGCATTCGTCGCAGGGGACATAGACGTCGGGTAAGAATTGCATGGATATCTGCAGAACGCCGTCGCCCTGGCAGTTCTCGCAGCGGCCGCCCTTGACGTTGAAGGAGAAGCGCCCGGGCTTGTAGCCGCGGGCCTTGGAGGCGGGCAGCATCGCGAAGAGGTCGCGCACCGGGCCCCAGAGGCCGGTGTAGGTCGCGGGGTTGGAGCGGGGGGTGCGGCCGATGGGAGTCTGATCGACGACCACGACCTTGTCGATATCCTCCACGCCGAGGATCGCCTTGTGGGCTCCCGGCTCATCCTTGGCGTTGCTCAGTTTTTTTGCCAGCGCTTTGTAGAGCACTTCGTGCACGAGGGTTGACTTTCCCGACCCCGAGACGCCGGTCACACAGACGAGCTCGCCCAAAGGGATGTCCACGTTCAGATTTTTAAGATTGAACTGGCTGGCGCCGCTGACCTTGAGCCAGCCGTTGGGGGCGCGGCCGCGCGAGGGCGGGGGGCGGTGGCCTTCGCCGCGCAGGTAGCCGCCGGTCAGGGACTCCTTGGAGCGGATGATCTCCGCGACGGGACCCTGCGCCACGACCTTGCCGCCGTGCACGCCCGCTCCGGGGCCCAGGTCCACGACCCAGTCGGCCGAGCGGATGGTCTCCTCGTCGTGCTCGACGACGATCAAGGTGTTGCCCAGGTCGCGCAGGCGGCGCAGGGTCGTCAGCAGGCGGGCGTTGTCGCGGGGGTGCAGGCCGATGGAGGGTTCGTCGAGGACGTACATGACGCCGGTCAGTCCCGAGCCGATCTGGGTGGCCAGGTGGATACGTTGCGCCTCGCCGCCGGCAAGAGTTTCCGAGGCCCGGTCCAAGGTCAGGTAGTCCAGGCCCACGGCGGAGAGGAAGTCCAGCCGCGCGTGGATCTCCTTGAGCACCTGGCGCGCGATGGCGCGCTCCTGGTCGCTGAGCGACAAGTCCTTGAAGAACGCGCGGGCCCGCTCAACCGACAGGCGCACCAGCTCATGGACGCCGCGCCCGCCGATCTTGACGGCCAGGGCCTCGGGCTTGAGGCGCGCGCCGCGGCAGGCGGGGCAGAGCCTGCGGGCCATGAAGCGCTCGGCGATGGCGCCCTTGACGAAGTCGGACTCCGACTCCCTCATGCGCCGCTCCAGGTTCTTGATCACCCCCTCGAACTCCTGGTCGTTCTTGGCCCAGGAGGGCTTGTAGGTCCCGCCGCCGCGCAGGATGACGTCGCGGTGCTTTTGGCTCAAGTCCCGCCAGGGCTTGTCGAGGGGGATGGAGAACTGCCGGCCGATCTGCTCCAGGATCTCCGCGTAGTAGCCGGACCAGGAGCGCTTCCAGCGGTTGGTGCGCGTGGTGACCGGATCGGACCAGGCCGTGATGGCGCCCTCGGAGATGGAGCGCGCGGGATCCGGGATGATCAGGCGCTCGTCCACCTCGGTCTTGACGCCCAGGCCGTCGCAATCGGGGCAGGCGCCGTAGGGGGAGTTGAAGGAGAAGAGGCGCGGCTCGATCTCGGGCAGAGAAAGCCCGCAGTGCGGACAGGCGTGGTGCTCGGAATGCATGCTTCCCGCCGACGAGTCCAAGACCGGCTCTACGCGCACGAGTCCGCGGGACTCTTTCAGAGCTATTTCAACGGAATCGTTAAGTCTTTCTTTTTCCGCGGCCGACACCTTGAGCTTGTCGATGAAGAGCTCGATCGTGTGTTTTTTGTAGCGGTCGAGCTTGGGCGGGGCCCCTAACTCATGAAGCTTGTGATCCGTCCGCGCCGAGACGAAGCCCGAGCGCTGGAGGCGTTTATACAGTTCGTCATAAATCCCCGGTCGGCTTTGCACCAAGGGCGCATAAATTGCGATGGATTGTCCGGCGCGGTTTTTTAATATCTCGGCCACGATGGCCTGGGCGGACTGCTTCTGGATCCGGACCCCGCAGCGCGGGCAGTGGGGCTGGCCCGCGCGCGCGTAGAGCAGGCGCAGGTAGTCGTAAAGTTCGGTCACGGTGGCCACCGTGGAGCGCGGGTTGCGCGAGGGATTGCGCTGCTCGATGG
>JACQPJ010000008.1 GCA_016207605.1 Elusimicrobiota bacterium | reverse complement strand
TCCGTGGAGCAGACGCGCGGCCCGCTCATAGTTGCTGAAGAGATGGTCGGAGCCGGGTTTTTCGAGTTTAGAGACATAGGTTTGCTTGACGTGGAGCTTGGCCGCCAATTTTTCCTGCGTCACGCCGTTTAAGCGGCGAAGAATGGCGAGTTGAAGAGGCAGCGGAGCTTTCCCTAGTTCCTCAAAGTAAGCCTCGGCGTACTCCGAATCCTCTTTTAGGCGTTTGACGACGTCGTGATCGAACGGCGACACCTTTTTTTTGTTCATGTTACCCCCTAACATGCCCAGCGAGCACATTACGCATCCGGTTATAAGCGAGATTGAGGTCAGTCGTTGGCGTCTTTGGTTGCTTCTTTTCGATCGCATGAAGCAGCCAGATCTCCTGGCCCCTCACGCAGAAGGAAATTCGATAGGCGATCCCTTGATATTCACGGGCGAGTTCGTACAACGGCTCATGTCCTTTTAGGGACTTCACCGTTACGAATTGAGGTCGAGGCCATGTTGTTTCAAGCATATGCAAATCAAAATCTAGTTTTGCCGCGGCCTTCTTTCTCTGGCCGTCGTCGCGCAATGCGTTAAGATAATCGCGCACGGCACCGGCATCCCAGCCAGGATAATAGCCGATGAGCATTATTATATTCCGAATAGAGTATAGTCTTATTTAAGAATATTATCAAGGGCCTGAATGGCGCGCGGCTTGCGCCGATCAATGCCGGAAGTGGCGCAGGCCGGCGGTCAGCAGCGCGAGGCGGCGGTGGTCGCAGGCTTGGGCGGCGTCGCGGTCGTCGGAGGCGCCGCCGGGGTGGATGAGAGCGGTCACGCCGCCGTCGGCGGCGGCGTGGACGTGCTCGGCGGTCAGCGCGCCGTCGGAGGCCAGCACGATGGGCTCGCCCGCGCCAACGATGGGGTGGCGCTCCTGGCTCTTGGAGAGGGCCAGGCGCACGGCGTCGAGGCGGGAGGTCTGCCCCGAGCCGATGCCCAGCGTGCGCGTGCCGCGGGCGATCACGGCGGCGTGGGTGCGGGCATGCATGGCCACGCGCCAGGCGGCGGTCAGGGCGGCGAGCTCGCGCTGGGTAGGGGCGCGCTTGGAGGCCTGCTTGGGCTCGCCGGCGAAGGGACGCTGGTCCTTCTCCTGGACGAGGACGCCGCCGGCCACGGCGCGCAGGTCCAGTTCGTGGGCCGAGATCAGGAAGGAGGGCAACGTCACCAGTCGAATGTCCTTCTTGGTCTTGAGCAGGGCCAGGGCCTTGGGCGAGAAGTCCGGGGCGGCGATGCAGGAGACGTATTCCTCCGCGAAGAATCCCGCCGCTTCCGCGTCCACCTCTCGGTTGACGGCGGCGGTGCCGCGAAAGCAGCCGCGGGGGTCGCCGGCGTAGGCGCCGCGCGCGGCCGCGGCCAGGTCCTCGGCGGCGGCAAATCCGGCGGGCACGCCGTGCTTGACGATGGCGCAGGCGGGCTCGCGGAAGCCGGAGACGAGCTCCCAGGCGGTCTCTAGGTCCAGGTAGTGGCCGTAGGCGAGGAAGCGGCCGTAGACCCTCTTGGCCGCGTTGAGGCCCCAGGGGCGCGCGCCCGAAAGGGAATAGAAAGCGCCGGCCTGGTGGGGGTTGTCGCCGTAGGGCAGTTCCTGGCTCTTCTTGAGCGCGACGACGATCTCGTCGGGGAGCTTGTCCCACTTGCCGCCCAGGTATTGGGCCACGGTAGAGTCGTAGTAGGCCGCGGCGTGGAAGGCCTTGGCGGCCAGGGCCTGGCGGCGCTCGGCCAGGACGCGGCCGTAGGCGCGCAGGGACTCGACGACCTGCTGGTAGTCGTCGGGGTCGCAGAGGGGGACGACGTGGGAAAAATTGCGCGCGGCCGCGCGCAGCAGCGCGGGGCCGGCCAGGTCCACGTAGGAGAGCACCTCGGCCTGGGAGAGCGAGCCGTCGCCCGCGGCCTCGGACAGGGGGTAGAGGTTGGCGGCGACGAGGTCGATGGGACGGGCTCCGCGGCGCTCGAGCTCGTGCATGGCGCCCGCGGCGCCGCGGTCGGCGGCGATGCCGGCCAGCACCTTGGGGTGCAGGAGTCCCAGCGCGCTCTCGAGCAGGCGCGGGTCGCCGACGAATTCCTCCAGCGGCGTGAAGGCGGCCTCGGCCTGGCGCAGGGCCGCCGCCGTGCCGCCCGTCGCGACCACATGCCAGCCCAGCTCATGGAGGGCGTAGGCGAACTCGGTGACGCCGGTCTTGTCCGTGACGTGGAGCAAGGCCCAGCGCTCTTCTTTTGGCTTCGCGCTCATTGGATCAGCTTTTGGAACTCTTCCTCGGTGAGGACTTTCACGCCCAGTTCCTTGGCCTTCTTGAGCTTGGAGCCGGCCTCCGCGCCGGCCACGACGTAGGCGGTCTTGGCGGAGACCGAGCCCGAGGCCTTGCCGCCGCGGGCCTTGACCAGTTCCTCGGCCTGCTCGCGCGTCAGGGACGTCAGTTCGCCCGTGAACACGAAGGTCATCCCCTTGAAGGGCGCGCCTGCCGCGGCACGGCGTTCCGGCTTGGGCATCTTGACGCCGGCGTCGAGCAGGCGGCGGACGAGCTTCTTGCCGGCCGTTGAGGCAAAAAAATCGGATAAAGATTTCGCGACCACGGGCCCGACGTCGGGGACGGCCTGGAAATCCGTCTCGCCGGCCGACAACAGCGCCTTGACGTCGAAGCGCTCGGCGACGGCTTCGGCCGTCTTTTCGCCGACATGTCTGATGCCCAGAGCGTAGAGGGCGCGGTCCAAGGGTTTGGCCTTGCTCGCCTCGATCTGGGCCAAAAGATTTTCGGCCTTTTTGTCGGCGAAAAGCTCCAGGTCGAGCAATTGCTCCCGGGTGAGCTTGTAAATATCCGAGACGTCCTTGACCAGGCCGCGCGCGACGAGCTGGTCCACGGCGGATTCACCCAGGCCCGCGATGTCCATCGCGCGGCGCGAGGCGAAATGCTCCAAGGTGCGCCTCAGCTGGGCCGGGCAGGACGGGTTGTCGCAGCGGTAGGCGACGAAATCCTCCTCCTTCATAAGGGGACTGCCGCAGGCGGGGCACTTCCTGGGGGGGACGATGTCGCGCCCGTCCCGCCCGCGCTCGACGACCTTGACGACCTTGGGGATGACCTCGCCCGCCCGCTCGATGAGGACGCGGTCGCCGACGCGCAGGCCCAGGCGGGCGACCTCGTCGAAGTTGTGCAAAGTGACCGAGGAGATGGTCACGCCCGCGCAGAACACGGGCTCGAGCTTGGCCACGGGCGTGACCGCGCCGGTGCGGCCGACGGAGAACTCCACGCCGCGCACCATGGACGCCGCCTGCCGGGCCGGGTACTTGAAGGCCAGCCCCCAGCGCGGGCTCTTGGCCGTGAAGCCCAGGCGCCTCTGCTGGGCGAAGGAGTCCACCTTGATGACCAGGCCGTCCACGGCGAAGCCCAGCTTGGGCATCGCCGACTCCTGGAAGCGGCGGTGGTAGGCCGCGACCGCGTCTATGTCGGCGCAGCGCTCGAAGCGGTTGGACGGCAGGCCCATTTCGCGGCAGAGAGCGAGGAAGCTCGACTGGGACTCCGGCTCGGCGCCGCCCTCCCAGGCGCCGTAGGAGTGGGCCGCGAAGCGCAGGCGCCGGGCCGCGGTCACGGCCGGGTCCTTTTGGCGCAGGGAGCCGGCGGCGCAGTTGCGCGGGTTGACGAAGGGCTGGCGCCCGGCGCGCGCCTCGTCGCCGTTGACCTTCTCGAAGTCGGCCAGGGACATGTAGACCTCGCCGCGGACCTCCAGGCGCCGCGGCGGGCGGCCCGAAAGACGCAGCGGGACGGCGCGCATCGCGCGCGCGTTGGCGGTGACGTCCTCGCCCGTCGCGCCGTCGCCGCGCGTGGCGGCGCGGACGAGCAGGCCGTGCTCGTAGGTCAGCGCGCAGGAGAGGCCGTCGATCTTGGGCTCGACGAGATAGAGGGGAGACTCGCCCGGAGGCAGATTTTTGCGCACGCGCTCGTCCCAGGCGCGCAGTTCGGCCTCCTCGAAGGCGTTGTCGAGCGAGAGCATCGGCGCGGCGTGGCGCGCGGGCTTGAAGTCCGACGAGATCCCGCCGCCCACGCGCCGCGTGGGCGAGTCGTTCGAGACGAGCTCCGGGTGCTCCGCTTCCAGCTCCTGGAGTCGCCGCATGAGCCGGTCGTACTCCGCGTCGGAAACGGAGGGGTCGTCGAGCAGGTAGTAGCGCCGGTCATGCTCGCGGATCTCGGCGCGGAGGGCCTCCGCCTCGGGCTTAGGGCTCTTTTGGGCGGGCATGGGCCTTGCCGCGGCGCGGGGGCTTGAGCGCGTCGAGGATGCCGTTGACGAAGCGCGTGGCCTCCTCGGTGGAGTACTTGCGCGCGATCTCGATGGCCTCGTCGATGACGACGCCGACGGGCGTGTCGCGGCCGTCGGCCAGCTCGTAGGCGGCCAGGCGCAGGATGTTGCGGTCCACGGCGGCCATGCGGCCGATGGCCCAGTTCGCGGCCCGCTCTTGAATGCGCGCGTCGAGCGCGTCGCGGCGCTCCAGCGCGCCGAAGGCGAGCTCCCGGGCGAAACCGAGCGTCTCCGCGTCGGCCTCGCCGCCGCCTCGGCGCGTGACGATGGCGAAGGCCTCCACGGCGGGCGTCGAGGAGACGTCGGCGACGTAGAGGGCCTGCAGCGCGATCTCGCGCGCGAGCCTGCGTCTACCCACGGCGGAGCTCCTCGCGCAGGGCGGCCATTTCCAGGGCGGCGAGCGCGGCCTCGCGGCCGCGGTCAAGCGCGCCGCGCGTGCGCGCGACGGCCTGCTCCCAGGTGTCGGGCGTGAGCACGCCCAGGATCACGGGCACGCGCGTGTCCAGGCTGATCTTGTGCAGGCTGGCCACGAGCGAGCGGGCGATGTGCTCATTCTGGCGGGTGCGGCCCTTGAGCACGCAGCCCAGGGCGATCACGGCCTCGTAGCGGCCGGAGCGCGCCAGCTCGGCGACGGCCCAGGGCAGCTCGTAGCCTCCCGGCACGCTCACGACCCGCGCGCGCGGCCCGCGCCAGCCCGCGGCGGCGAGGGTCTTGAGGCAGCTCGCGAGCAGGCGCTTGGTGATCTCCTCATTGAAGCGCGAGACGGCGATGCCGATTTTCCGGGGCGCCCTCATTTGTCCTCGAGGTCCTCGATCCAGTGGCCCAGCTTCTCTTTCTTGACCTGGAGGTAGCGGGCGTTGTGCGCCGTGGCCGGCGGCTGGAGGTGGACGCGCTCGGTCACGATGAGCCCGTAGCCTTCGATGCCGACGATCTTGCGCGGGTTGTTGGTCAGGATGCGGATGGAGGAGAGACCCTGGTCGGCCAGGATCTGCGCGCCGATGCCGTACTCGCGCAGGTCGGGGGCCAGTCCAAGCTTGAGGTTGGCCTCCACGGTGTCGAGGCCCTTGTCTTGCAGGGCGTAAGCCTTGATCTTGTTGACCAGGCCGATGCCGCGTCCCTCCTGGTTCAGGTAGACCAGCACGCCGCGGCCCTCGGCGGCGATGCGCTTGAGCGCGGCCTCGAGCTGGCGCCCGCAGTCGCACTTGACCGAGAACAGGGAGTCTCCGGTCACGCAGGAGGAATGCACGCGCACCAGGACGTTCCTGGCCCCGCGCACCTCGCCCTTGACCAGGGCCAGGTGCACCTTGCCCGTGAGGGTCTCGGTGTAGACGCGGATGGCGAACTCCCCGAACTTAGTGGGCAGGCGGGCGCTGGCCTGGCGCTCGACGAGGCGGTCCTTGCGCCGGCGGTGCTCGATGAGGTCGGCGATCGTGACGATCTTGAGCCGATGCCGCCGCGCGAAGCGCCGGAGCTCGGGCGTGCGCGCCATGCTCCCGTCCGCGTTGAGGATCTCGCAGATGACGCCGGCGGGCGTGAGCCCGGCCAGGCGCGCCAGGTCCACGGCCGCCTCGGTGTGGCCGGCGCGCACCAGCACGCCGCCCTCCCGCGCGCGCAGGGGGAAGACGTGACCGGGACGGACCAGGTCCCCGGGCCGGGTGCGCGGGTCGATGAGGGCCTTGATCGTGACGGTGCGATCCTTGGCCGAGATGCCCGTGGTCGTGCCGCGCCGGGCGTCCGCCGAGACCGTGAAGGCGGTGTCCCGTCCCGGCATCGGCGCGCGGGCCGCGTCCGGGTTCATCGCGCGCAGCTCGAGCTGGTCCAGCCGCGAGGCGGGCAGGGGCGCGCAGATCAGGCCGCGCGCCTGCGCGGCCATGAAGTTGACCGCCGCGACGGTGCACTTCTCCGCCGCGATCACCACGTCGCCTTCGTTTTCGCGGTTAGGGTCGTCGACGACCACGACCATGCGCCCGCGCCGGATGTCGGCGACGGCGTCCTCGATGCGGTCGAATCCGTGCGCTGGCTTCATGAGCGTTTCCTTCCGGACGTGCCGCCATGCGCATAGCGGGCGAACGAATCGGCTTCCAAATTGACGCATTCGCCGGCCCGACGCCGGCCCAGGGTCGTTTGTTTCAACGTGTGCGGCACCAGCATGATTTCAAAATATTTTGGGCCGACTTTGGACACCGTGAGACTCACGCCGTCCACCGCGACCGAGCCCTTCTCCGCGACCAGTCCGCGCAGGGCTTTAGGCAGTTCAATTCGCAGCCGATGGAAGCCGTCATCCCAGGGCTCCAGGGCGAGGATTTTTGCCGCGGCGTCCACATGTCCATAAACAAAATGGCCGCCCAGCTCATCGCCGATGCGCAGCGAGGGCTCCACGTTCACGGCTTGTCCGATTTTCAGATCTCCCAAATTCGTTCTCGACAGAGTTTCCGGTCCCACGTCGAAGCGGTGGATATTATTTCTTGACATCACCACCGTGAGACAGCACCCATTGATTGAAATAGAGGCCCCAGGCTCCGGCCGTTTGATTCCGGCCCGCACGACTAACTGCGTCCTTGTTTTTTCTTTAACCGTTCCCAGCGTCTTGATGATGCCTGAAAACATTAGAGCATTCCTTGGATCAGCCAGTCGCCGCCCACGCGCGACAGCCGCGGCGCCTTGAGGCGCGGCGCGGCGTTGGGGTCGTCGGCGCCGCCCAGCAGCTTGGGGGAGAGGAACACCCGGACCTCATCCGCCAGCCCGGCGCGCAGGAAGGCCGCGTGCACCGTCGGCCCGCCCTCGACGAGGAGCGTGCCCACGCCGCGCCGCGCCAGGTCGCGCAGGACGACGCGCAGGGATATTTTGCCGCGTCCCGAATAGACCAGCGTCGGCGCGCGGCCGTCAAAAATCTTGGCGCGCTTGGGCAGGGGGGAGCGGCCGGCGAGCACGACGCGCAGGGGATCGCGGCCCGCGCCGTGGGCGGTCAGCGCGGGGTCGTCGGCGCGGATGGTGCCCGCGCCGACGAGGACCGCGTCGAGCTCGGCGCGCAGGCGGTGGACGGCCGCGCGGGCCGCCGGGCCGGTGATCCAGCGCGAGCGTCCCGCGGCCGTCGCAGCCTTGCCGTCGAGCGAGAGCGCCGCCTTGAGCACGACCCAGGGCCGGCCGCGGCGCCAGCGCGAGAAGAAGCCGCAGTTGAGAGCCTCGGCCTCGGCCGCGAGCCCGGGCGCGAGCTCCACGCGCGCGCCGGCGCGGCGCAGGAGCTTGAGTCCCCGGCCGCGCACCTTATGGTTCGGATCGGAAGACACGCAGACCACGCGGCGCATGCCCGCCTCCGCCAGCGCCTGGGCGCAGGAGCCCGTTTTTTTGCCGGCAAACGCGGCGCAGGGCTCCAAGGTGACGTAGGCCGTGGCGCCGGCGGCGCGGCGTCCGGCTTGGGCCAACGCCGCGGCCTCGGCATGAGGGCCGCCGAGGCGGCGGTGGGCACCCTGCCCGACGACGCGGCCGCCCTTGACCAGCACGCAGCCCACGCGCGGGTTGGGCGACGCCGCGCGCGGCGCCGCGCGGGTCGCCAGCGCCAATGCGCGGCGCAGGAAGCTCAGGTCTTGGGCCGAGATCACGGCCGCACGACCGCCTTCGGAATGGATTGATCCGCGTTCTCGGCAAAGAAGGCGGGAACGTTTTCAATTTTTATCTCCCCATGAATCAGCAGGTCCGTTCGGACTTTGCCTTCGGAGAGCAATCGCACCGCGGCGCGGAAGTGCCTGGGGTTATGATGAAAAACGCCATGCAAAGAAATCTGTCGATAATGCAGACGATGGACGTCGAAAGGTATCAATGTCTCAGGTCCGCAGCCGCCGAAGAGGCAGACCTTGCCGCCGTCGCGGACCAAGGCGGCGGCTTGAAGGCAGGTTTCCGGCCGGCCCACGGCCTCGAAAACGTGGTCCGGTCCTCTGTGTTCGGCCCAGGCGCGCACCGCCTCCGGAATTCCGCCGTCGAGGGCGGAAAAGATCGCCTCGGCTCCGGCCTCGCTCGCCGTCCGGAGATGATCCTTGGAGCGGCCCAGCACGCCGACGGAGACGTCCGTCGCGCGCAGGGCCTGGATCAGCAGGAGGCTCATGGGCCCCGCGCCGATCACGAGCGCCCGCTCGCCCGGGCGCGGCGACAGGACCTCGACGGCGTGGATCGCGCAGGCCAGCGGCTCGGCCAGCGCGCCGGTCTCGAAGGGGACGGAGGGCGCCAGGGCGTGCAGGTTGCCGCGCACGATATGGGCCGGGACGAGGTCGTACTCGGCGTATGCGCCGTTATGGAGCTTCAGCCTGGGACAGAGGTGGTTCTGTCCGTTGCGGCACCAGAAGCAGTCGTCCATCGGCGCGGAGTTGGCGACGACCACGCGGTCGCCCTCTCGGACGCCCGTCACGCCCGCGCCGAGGGCCGTCGCGACGCCGGCCAACTCGTGGCCGAAGGGCGATGGATAGTCGCCAAGGAGCACGCGGTGGCCCCGGCGGTAGGCCTTGAAGTCCGTGCCGCAGGTCAGCGCCGCGCCGAGCTTGACCACGACCTCGCCGGGGCCGGGCGCGGGGATCGGCAGCTCCTCGAGGCGCACGTCGCGCGGCCCGTGGAAGATGACCGTCCGCATGGTCTTGCTCATCTTGGCACCAGCACCGACTTGAGCGCGCGCCGGGTCTTGACCGCGCGCACGGCCTCGTCGAAGGCGGAGAGGGGGAAGGTCTCGGGCTCCAAGGCCAGCGGGTCGAAGCGCCGCGAGGCGATCAAGTCAAACGCTTCCTTCAAATCGGCGAGGCTCGGGGAATAGGAGCTCACGACCGAGAGCTCGCGGGAATAAACCTCGTTCCAATCCAGCGGCAGGACGGGATCGGGGTGAAAGGAGGCGAAGACGTTGAGGGTCCCGCCGTCGCGCAGCCAGGCCAGGGACTCGCGCGCCAGCGCGGGCGTGCCCGCGGAGAACACCACGGCGTCGAAGCCGCGCCCTTCGCTGCGCTCCCGCCCCGCGGCGGCGAAGGCGGCGGCGTCCGTCCCCGCCGCGCCCCAGCGCCGGAACCGCGCGGCGCGCGCCTCGTCCAGATCGAGGCCGACGGCGGCGGCGCCCGTCAGCGCGAGCATCTGGCCCGTCATCTGGCCCATGGCGCCCAGGCCCACGACGCCGACGCAGTCGCCGGCGGCGACGTTCAAGCGCTTGAGATTGCGCAGGACGCAGGCCAGCGGCTCGGTCTGAGAGGCGGCCAGAGGATCGAGTCCGTCGGGGACGCGGAAGGCCGCGTGCCTGGCGTGGAGCGCGGAGACGCGCGCGAAGTCGGCGAACCCGCCGGGGTCCAGGTTGGTGGCCTTGAACTGGCGGCACATGGACTCCTGCCCCTTGCGGCACCAGTGGCAGGCGAGGCAGGGGACGTGGTGGCTGACGACGATCCGCTCGCCGGGGGAGAAGGGCGCGCCAAGTCCCGCTTTCGCCACGACGCCGCAGAGTTCGTGGCCCAGGACGGCCTCGGGCGCGCGGCTGTCGAGCTTCATCACGTCCGTCCCGCAGAGCCCGCAGACCTCGACCTTGAGCAGGAGCTCGCCGTCGCCGATCGAGGGGACCGGGATCTCGGCGAGGGAGGCGGCGCCGTCTCGGGCCAGGATCGCCTTCATAAAGAACTGATTCCATGATAGGATATATGCCGACCGTGCGACAAACCGCCGCGCCCAAGCCCTGGACGCTCGAGGATTCCGACAAGCTTTACAACCTCCAGGGGTGGGGGCTCAACTACTTCGGCATCAACGCCTCGGGGCACGTCACCCTCCAGCCCAAGCGCGAGCCCGAGGGCGCCGTGGACGTCATGGACGTCATCGAGGACGTGGTCGCCCGCGGCATCAAGATGCCGGTGCTCATCCGCTTCCAGGACATCCTGCGCCGGCGCGTGAGCGTCCTCAACGAGACCTTCGCCGAGGCGACCCGCGAGCACGGCTACCAGGGCCGCTACTTCGGCGTCTATCCGATCAAGGTCAACCAGCTGCGCGAGGTGGTCGAGGAGATCGGCGACGCGGGCCGGCCCTTCCAGTTCGGGCTGGAGGCGGGCTCCAAGGGCGAGCTGCTGGCGGTGCTGGCGATGAACTCCTCGGAGGCGCTGACCATCGTCAACGGCTACAAGGACGAGGCGATGATGCGTCTGGCCATGCTCGGCCTTAAGCTCGGGCGCAAGGTCGTCGTCGTCGTCGAGAAGCTCTCGGAGCTGGAGCTGTTGCTGTTGGCCGCGCGGGAGGCGGGCGTGCGGCCCTTGATCGGCCTGCGCGTCAAGCTCCAGACGCAGGGCTCCGGCAAGTGGCGCTCCTCCAGCGGCCACTTCGCCAAGTTCGGCCTGACCACGCCCGAGATCCTGGGCGCCGTGGAGACCCTCAAGGCCCGCGGCCTGAGCGACTGCCTCAAGCTCGTGCATTTCCACGTCGGCTCCCAGGTCTGCGACATCCGCACCATCAAGGACGCGGTCAAGGAGGGCGCGCGCTACTACGCCAAGCTGCGCAAGCTGGGCCTGGGCGTGGAGTACCTCGACTGCGGCGGCGGTCTGGGCGTGGACTACGACGGCACGCACACGGCCGTGGAGTCGTCGATGAACTACTCCCTGCGCGAGTACGTCCGCGACATCGTCTACTCGGTCCAGGAGGTCTGCCGCCAGGAGCAGGTGCCCGAGCCCCACCTCGTGACCGAGTCGGGCCGCTCGATGGTCGCCCACCACGCCCTGCTCGTGGTCAACGTCTTCGGCTCCATCGAGGCCGGCACCACGCCCGTGAACCTGGCCGAGAGGCCCGACGAGCACCAGGTCGTGCGCGAGCTGCGCGATACGCTCAAGAGCCTCAGCCCCAGGAACCTGGCCGAGAGCTTCCACGACGGCCAGCAGCACCTGGAGGAGGCCTTCGCCCTCTTCAAGCTCGGCTACCTGGGCCTGGAGGACAAGGCCAAGGTCGAGCATCTTTATTGGCGCCTTTGCCTGGAGCTGGGCAAGCTCCTGCCCAAGGCCAAGTTCGTCTCCGAGGACCTCCTCGAGATGCAGAAGGCCTTGAACGACCAGTACCTTTGCAATTTCTCGCTCTTCCAGTCCCTGCCCGACTCCTGGGCCATCGGCCAGCTCTTCCCCATCATGCCCCTGCACCGCCTCGGCGAGGAGCCCTCGCGCCGCGCCAGCCTCGTCGACATCACCTGCGACTCCGACGGCAAGATCACCAGCTTCGCCTGCCAGCGCAAGGCGGGGGGCACGCTTCCCGTGCACGCGCTCGACGGCAGGCCCTATTACCTCGGCTTCTTCCTGATGGGCGCCTACCAGGCCACCATGGGCGACATCCACAACCTCTTCGGCCGCGTCAACGAGGTCCACGTCTTCAAGGACGACGACGAGCCCAAGGGCTACTACATCGAGGAGACCATCCAGGGTCAGACCGTCCGCGACGTGCTCGCCGGCATCCAGTACTCCGACTACGAGCTCGTCAAGATGGTCAAGGAGGCCGCCGAGTCCCGCGTCAAGGCCGGCGCCCTCAAGCCCCGCGAGGCCGCCGAGCTTGTCGACCGCTATGAGTCCGTGCTCGCCGAGTACACCTACGTCGACCATCTGCCCGCCGCCGACGAGAACCGCCCGTCCATTCCCGCCGCCAACGGTTCCAACGGCGCCAAGCCCGTCGAGCCGGCCCTGCTCCCCGCGCCCAAGTCCTCCGAGTCGGTCGCTCCCGGTTCCTGATCGTCCGATGCCGCCGCAATTGCGACGGCATCCGGCTACGACAGGTAGCCGAATTCCCTGAGCGAACGGGGGTCTTTGCGCCAGTTCCTGCGGACCTTGACCCAGAGCTCCAGCTGGACGGGGCGGCCGAGGAAGTTCTCCAGCGCGGCCTGGGCGCGCTCGGACACGCGCCGCAGGGCGTCGCCGCCCTTGCCCAGAAGGATGCCCTTCTGGCCGTCGCGCTCGACGTAGAGAACGGCATAGACCTCGTCGGGGCCGCCGGGGACCTCGCGGAAGCTTTCCACGACGACGGCCACGGCGTGGGGAATCTCCTGCTCGTAGAAGGCGAAGACCTGCTCGCGCACCAGCTCGGCGGCGAAAAAGCGCTCCCAGCGGTCGGAGAGGCGGCCCTTCTCGTAGAAGGCCTCGCCTTCGGGCAGGCGGGCGAGGAGCTCCCCGCGCAAGTCCTCGACGCCGGTTCCCTTGAGCGCCGAGAGGCGGAACACCCGGGCGGGCTTGAGCGCCGCGGAGTACGCCGCCTCCAGAGCGGCCAGGCGCGGCTCGGAAGTCACACGGTCGCATTTGTTCAGGACGAGCAGGACCGGCAGGCCCTCGCGCGGCGAGACGGCGTCGGGCTTGGCGGGGTCGGCCTCGGCCGCGTCCACGAGATAGACGGCCAGGTCGGCGTCCTCGCGCAGGGCGCGGGCGGACTCCACGCGCAGGGCCTTTTGCAGGTCGTCCTGGTGCGCGTCCAAAAGCCCCGGCGTGTCGAGCAGGCAGGCCTGGAAGCCTTCGCCCTCCAGGATGCCCAGGATGCGGTGCCGCGTGGTCTGCGGCTTGGGCGAGACGATGGCCAGCTTCGTCTTGAGCAGGGCGTTGAAGAGCGTGGACTTTCCCGCGTTGGGCCGCCCGGCCAGGGCGACGAAGCCGGCCTTGTGGGGAATGCTCACCCGGCCATCCTAACAAATCTCCCTCGTCGGGCGGCCCCCCGATTCCTTGATCTGCGTCAATGAGAGCGTTCCCGGGGGGAAAGTATAATTGGAGTCGTGCGCATGCTTCTGCTGATCGTCGTTTCCTTCCTTTGTTCCGTGTCCCGAGCCCAACGCTTCGAGGCGGAGCGGCCGTCGGCCGCCCCGGCCGAGGCGCCGGCCTTGTCGCCGACGGCGGCCGACGTCCCGGAGCCCTTCGACGCTCCCGGCGTCGTGCCCCTGCTCGTCGCCCTGCCGGTGGGCGACGCCGTTTGGCGCGACCGCCTGGCCGCAATGCACGTCGAGAGCCTGGTTAAGGGGCGGGACTCGCGAGCCGTGTTGGTCCGTCCCCCCGCGGAGTCGGCCGAGTCCGCCGGCGCCGCGCGCGTGTCGCATCAGCTTGTTCTGGCTTCGGACGCTCGGGCCGCGGACAAGATCGTCAGAGTCTTGCGCCGAACCGGGCATGAGGTCGCGGCGTTGGCGAGCCTGGTGTCGGGCGCGAGGAGCTTCGCGGCGCCGGCCCGCGGCCGGGACATGGATTTGCGCAGGGAACTTTTCGATGGAGCCGGCGAGGACGACGACGAGGTAGCCGCCGATCTGGGCGCGGCGGAACAGGCCGATGACGCCCTGCGCGCGCGGGTTGAGCATCTGGCGGCCAGTCCTCTCGGCGAGCATGCTCACGCCTTCGGCGGCTTGCTCGCCGCGTCGCTTGAGCCCGCGCCCTATTCTCTGCGCGCGCGCGTGCGAGCGTCCGAGGCCCTGCTTCGTGGGCTGAGGCCTTTCCTCGACGCCGAGGAGATGATCCCGCCGGGCTCCGGCGTGGCTCGTTCCATGGGTCCGGAGCTGCGCCTTCTGGCTCGGGACGTCTATTTCGCCCTGGAGGCGCTCGGCTTCCGCCATGCTCTGGACAACGCCCTGGCGACGCGCGCGATGCCGGCGGCGGATTCCCCCGGCGAGATCAAAGCCTTTTTCACCGCTTGGCTGAGGTCCTTTGAGGGGTGGGCCGGGGCGACAATCGCTCCGCGGGACGCGGACCGGGGCGCCGGAGCGGCGTGGCCGCTTCTGGGTTTTGCGTCCGACGCGGACATCCGATTGTGGACCCTGCGCCTGGCGGGCTTCCTGAGACGAGACGACGTGGATGCCTCCTTGGTGGCGCACGTTTTGTCGTCGCTGCGCTTCGATTCCCGCTGGAGCCGGCATCCCGGCTTTTCATCGGATCGCTTCGCCGCGGCGGCGGTTGGGATTCTGGGCGATCTGCGCAGCGATTCGACCGCTCCGAAGCAGCAGGCCGTCGTCGCCAACGCGCTGGCGTTCGCCCAGTCCGTCGCAAGCTCCGCCGATCAGGCGCTCTCCGAGCGGGTGCGTCGCGCCGTGGACGCCCTGAGAATCTCCGCTCACTCCGCCGCCCATGCCCGCCCGTCGGTCCCGACGCCCGGGCATTCCTCGGCCGCCCCGGCCGCCGCCGGAACGGCCGTTTCCAAGCGTTGAGCGCCGCAAGGCGCCCTGGGGAGGATGGAAACGGCCCGGCTCTCCCGGGGCTGGGAGCATGAGGAGATCGAGGGCTTCACGGCCCTGGACGACGCCCTTCTTTTCCTCCGCGTCGATCCCCGATGGCGCGACGTGCTCGGCTTCGATCCGCAACGCTTCGTCGACGCCGCCGGGGAGCTTTTTGCCCGCGCCCTCGCCGCGGACTTGCGGCCGCGCACGCGGCGGATCGTGGAGGCGGGATCCCGCTGGCTGGCGGAGTTTTAGGCTTTGCCCGGGGCTGTTTTTTTAGGATAATAATCGCCCGTGCGCTTGTCCCTCGCCCTCGTTTCCCTGCTGGCGGCCGTTTCCCGAGCTCAATTCCGACCCTTTCCCCGCGGGGCCGTGCCGGAAAGCGTGGCCGAGACGCTCGCGTTCCAAGACGTTCAAATCGCGCCGGACGTGGATTTTACTTTCGCGCACGCTCCTTCTCCGGAACGCCGGACGCAGATGGTCCTGCCCCCCGCGCTGGATGACCGGGCGTATCTTGTGTTCGGGTTGAATGAACGGTCGCTTGAGAGTCACAACCGGAGCGTGGCCGGCGACATCTTGAAAGCGGCCAAGGAGATTGACTCGAGCGCCCGACTGCTCCTTCCCCAGCCGGCGGCAGGCCCCGAAATCCTGGCGCGGCGGCGGCGGGCCCATGCCGTGCTGGACGTTCGCAAAAGACTCCAGAGCGGCATCATCGAGAACATACCCGTGGCCCAGATCGAGCCTTTGGCGGAGCTGTTGTCCTACGCGCAGAGCGGCGCGGCCTCGGCGAGCGGCCAGGACCTGCGGGCCGCGGTCGCCTTCTTCGACGGCGCGGTCGAGAACTGGGAGTTGAAGGGGGCGGCTTTGAACCTCGGACAGATGCTTGCCGCCGCGGGGCAGTTGTCCGGCGATCCCGGACCGGCGCTTGATGCCGCGCCGCTCGCGATTTTTCAAGGGTTGGACCCGTTCCTGGACGCCCTCCACGCCATCGAGCAGGACCCACGCTCCTTCGAGCGCCGGCATGACGACGCCCAGACGGCCGCCCTGCGCGGTCTCGCCGCGCGCGCTTATTTCGCCCTGCAGGCCGCGCGTCCCGGAGCTTCGCTGCCCCTGCGCAACCACCTTTGGTCGCGGCCGGGGTTTCCCGTCAGGTTGGTGGCCGTGCGCGAGCCGGAGCTGTCCCGGCGTCTGCTCGCAGGCTGGCTTCTGTCGCTGGGGGCGGGGGTTGAGAGGATGCGGGACGCGCTCAGGACTTCAAGTCACGTTCAATGGAGTGACCAGCTCTTCCGTTGGACCGTCCTGGGAGGATTGACGACGGCCGAATCCGCGGATCTCCCGCCCGCCCTGCTTCCGGGACTGGAAGCGGGATCGCAGGACGAGGCGGCGGGGGAGCGGGAAGCGGCTCACATTTGGTCTTTGCTCGGGTTTCCCGCGATTTCGCCGGAAGCGTTCGTCCATGGCTTCGCGGATTTGCTCGCTCTCGCGAGCCGCGCGCTCAAGGAGTCGGGGAGCCCTCGTGCCGGCAGCTTCGCCCCCGTGGATCGGGCCCTGAGGGCCCTAAGCCGCTACGCCGGCCGCGACATGCCCCTGGATTTCAAGGAGGAGCTGTGGTTGCGCGGCGCCGCGGCGATATTCACCGAAGCCTTGAGCCTGCCGATCCAGCCGACGATGCGGCGCGTCGTCGTCGAGGCGGCGATGGACTTCCTGGATGCGACCTGGGCGTCTGAACGGAGGCTGTCCCCCGACGCCCAGACGGCCCTGGTCCACGTCCACGGCATGATGCGCACCGCGGCCGCGCAGGCCGGCCTGCGGCTCACGAAATGACCGGCCTCTACGTCCATATCCCTTTTTGCTCGGTGAAGTGCTTTTACTGCGACTTCGCCGCGTTTTCCGGGCAGTCTCGGCAGGCGGGGCGCTATTTGGCGGCGCTGGAGGCCGAGGCGAGCCTGCGGCCCTTTTGCGCGCCCGAGACGCTTTACGTCGGCGGGGGGACGCCGTCGGAGTTGACCGCCCCGCAAATCGTCGAGCTATTTGAGCGTTTAGGGCGAGCCTATCCGGCCGCGAAATTGAACGAGATCACGTTCGAAGGCAATCCGGAGAGCCTCACGGATGACAAGCTGACCGCGCTGAGGAGCGCGGGCGTCACGCGGCTGTCCATCGGCCTGCAGACGGCCGACGATGCGCTCCTGCCCGCGATCGGCCGGCGGCACACGGCCGCGGATTTCACGAGGGTCTTCGGCGCGGCGCGGCGCGCGGGCATCCCCTCGCTGAACGTGGACCTGATGTACGGCCTGCCGGGGCAGACGCTGGAGAGCCTGCGGCGAACATTGGACTTTGTCTTGGATTTGAGGCCGGAGCATGTCTCTCTCTACGGACTGCAAGTCGAGGACCGCACGCTCTTCGCGCGCCGCGGGGTCGAGGAGAACAACGACAACGGCAGGGATATGTACGAAGCCGCGATCCGGGCGTTGGCCGAGGCGGGTCTGGAGCACTACGAAATATCAAACTTCGCCCGGCCGGGACACCGTTCGCGGCACAACGACAATTACTGGCTGAGGGGCAATTACGTCGGGCTGGGCTGCTCCGCGGCGTCTTTCGCGGGCGGGAGACGTTCGGCCAATGAAGAGCGCCTGATCCCCTATTTGGAGGCCGTCGAGGCCGGTCGCCTGCCGGACGCGGAGTCCGAGGCGCCGAAGGGCTTGGAGGCGCTGGGCGAGGAGGCCTTCTTGGGCTTGCGCCGCATCGAGGGCTTCGCGCCCTCGTCCGCCCTGCGCGCGGCCTTCGCGGGGCCCTGGGCGACGCTCAAGGCCCGGGGCCTGGCCCGCGAGGACGGGCCGCGCTGGCGGCTGACGGGCGAGGGCGTGTTCCTCGCCAACGAGGCGTTCCGGGAGTTCGTGCCGCCGTTTGCGCTCCAGGAGACTGTTGAATGAAGACCTTCGTGCTTGACACCAACGTGATCCTCCACGACCCGTATGCGATGTTCGCCTTCGAGGGCTCGCGGGTCGTGATCCCGCTGACCGTGATCGAGGAGCTCGACACCTTCAAGCGCTCCAACGACGAGCGCGGCCGCTCGGCGCGCCTGATCGCGCGCCAGCTCGACGAGCTGCGCCGGCACGGCAAGCTCTCGGAGTGGGTGCCGCTCGAGCACGGCGGCAAGCTCAAGGTCGAGATCATGGTCTCCGATGGCCTGCCCAAGGCCTTCTCCGCGCAGAGCAAGGACAACGAGATCCTCTCCTGCGCCCAGTACCTCCGCAAGAAGGGCGAGAACGTCGTCTTCATCTCCAAGGACATCAACCTGCGCATCAAGGCCGAGGCCCTGGGCCTGGAGGCGGAGGACTACGAGAAGGAGAAGGTGGACGTCGACGAGCTCTACCGCGGCTGGCGCGAGGCCGCGGTCGCGCCCGAGGAGATCGACCGCTTCTACAAGGATCGCCGCTTGGACCCGCCGCTCGCGGGCCTCTCGCCCAACGAGTTCGTGGTGCTCAAGGCCGCCGACGGCTCCTCAAAAAGCGCGTTGGCGCGCCACGACCCCAAGGCCCAGGCCCTGGTCCCGCTCGCGCGCGCCGACTCCGCGCCCTGGGGCATCAAGCCCCTCAACATGGAGCAGCGCTTCGGCCTGGAGCTGCTGCTCAACCCCGACATCCAGCTCGTGACGCTCGTGGGGCTGGCGGGCTCGGGCAAGACGATGCTGGCGCTCGCCGCCGGGCTCCAGCAGACCTTGGAGCAGAAGCTCTACCGCCGCATCCTCGTCGGCCGCCCGGTCATCGCCGTGGGCCACGACATCGGCTACCTCCCCGGGACCAAGGAGGAGAAGCTCACCAACTGGATGGGCGCGATCTACGACAACCTCTCCTATCTTCTGGAAAAGCCCAAGGGCTCCCTCGAGACCGCGGACATGGACATCCAGATGCTCATGGAGGAGGGAGCGCTGGAGATCGAGGCCGTGACCTACCTGCGCGGCCGCAGCCTGCCCGGCCTGCTCATCATCATCGACGACGCGCAAAACCTCACGCCCCATGAGATCAAGACCATCATCTCGCGCGCCGGCCAGGGCGCCAAGATCGTGCTCACCGGCGACCCGCACCAGGTGGACAACTACTACCTGGACGCGGCCTCCAACGGCCTGACCAACCTGGTCGAGCGCTTCAAGGGACAGCCGCTCTTCGGCCACGTCACCTTCACCAAGAGCGAGCGCTCGGCGCTGGCGGCGCTGGCCTCCGACTTGCTCTAGATGCTATGAGCCCTTCCTCCGCGCATCTGTGCCGAGCCCGCAGGGTCGAGGCCTAGATGCTCGACAAGGCCTACGACCCCAAGCCCGTCGAGGAGCGGCGTCTGGCGGCCTGGGAGGCCGCCAAGCTCTTCGACTCCTCGCCGCGGCCGGGCGCGCGGCCTTTCGCCGTGGTCATCCCGCCGCCCAACGTGACGGGCGCGCTCCACATCGGCCCCGCCCTCAACGACGCGCTCCAGGACGCCCTGATCCGCCACCACCGGATGAGGGGCGAGGAGGCCTGCTGGGTTCCAGGCGCCGACCACGGCGGCATCGCCACGCAGAACGTGATGGAGAAGCAGTTGAAGGCCGAGAAGACGGACCGCCGCGCCCTCGGCCGCGAGGCCTTCCTCGAGCGCATGCAGACCTGGACGCGCGACTGCAAGAAGACCATCCTGGGCCAGCTCCGGCGCCTGGGCTGCGCGCTGGACTGGACGCGCGAGGCCTTCACGATGGACGAGCCCCGGGCCAAGGCCGTCTTCCACGCCTTCAAGACCCTCTGGGACCAGGGCCTGATCTACCGCGGCGAGCGCCTGGTCAATTGGTGCGTGCGCTGCGGCACGGCGCTCTCCGACATCGAGGTGGAGCGCGAGGAGCGCAAGGGCGGGCTCTATCATATTCACTACCGGGGCGAGGGGGATTGGGACGGTGTCGTGGTCGCCACCACTCGCCCCGAAACGATGTTTGGCGACACGGCGGTCGCCGTCAACCCGAAAGATGTTCGATGGGAGTCCGCCGTCGGCAAAAAAGTTCTGATCCCGCTCATCGACCGCGCCATCCCGGTGATCGAGGACGCCCACGTCGAGTTCGAGTTCGGCACCGGCGCGCTCAAGGTGACGCCCGCGCACGACCAGAACGACTGGGAAATCGGCCAGCGCCACCAACTTCCCGCGATCAAGGCGATCGCTCCGGACGGCAAGCTCACCGAGGCGGCCGGCCCCTATGCCGGCCTCTCGCGCGAGAAGGCCCGCGACCAGGTCGTCGCGGACCTGGAGGCGCGCGGCTTCCTGCGCAAGAAGGAGGACCACAAGAGCGCGGTCCAGCTCTGCTATCGGTGCAATTCCGTGATCGAACCCTTATTATCGCTGCAGTGGTTTGTAAAACAAACGGAGTTGGCCAAACCGGCCTTGAAGGCATTGGACGACGGCCGTTTCAAAATTTATCCCGAGACTTGGGCCAAGCCCTACCGCGACTGGCTGCTCAATATTAAAGACTGGTGCATCTCCCGCCAGATCTGGTGGGGCCACCGCATCCCGGTTTGGTACAAGGAGGGGGAAAAACCCGCCGTCGCCGAGCGCGCGCCCGGTCCCGGCTGGACCCAGGACCCCGACGTGCTCGACACCTGGTTTTCCTCGGCGCTGTGGCCGCTGGCGGTGTTCGGCTGGCCGGAGCGCACCAAGGACCTCGCCTACTATTATCCGACCTCGGTCCTGGTCACGGGCTACGAGATCCTCTACCTGTGGGTCGCGCGCATGCAGATGATGGGGCTGGCCTTCGAGGGGAAGGTCCCCTTCGCGGACGCCTTGATCCACGGCATCGTGCGCGACAAGAGCGGCAAGAAGATGTCCAAGTCCCTGGGCAACGTGGTGGACCCGCTCGTCTTGATGGACAAGCACGGCACCGACGCGCTCCGTTTTGCGCTTCTCGCCCAGGCCCATCCGGGCAAGGATATCGCCTTCGACGAGCAGTCCGTCGTCGGGGCCCGCAATTTCGTCAACAAGCTCTGGAACTCCACGCGCTTCGTGCTGATGAACCTGCCCGAACGGCCGCCGGAGGGGGGCTATCGGCTGGATCGCTTGGACCGGAAAGGCCTGGAGCTGGCCGATCGGTGGATTCTCTCGCGGGCGCAAAGCGTGTTGGAGACCGCCGCGAAGCAATTAGATGCCTACGATCCCGCGGCCGCGGGCGATATCCTGTATGGCTTCTTATGGGACGAATTCTGCGACTGGTACGTCGAACTGGCCAAGGCCCGGCTTCAAGGCCCCGCGGGCGGCGCGCAGGAAGCCGCGCGCGCGATTCTCGTCGCGGTCCTCTCCAGCATGCTCAAGGCCCTGCACCCGCTGACCCCGTTCATCACCGAGGAGCTGTGCCTGGCGCTGAGTCCTTTCTCGGGCGATCGCGCGGAGTTTGCGCTCAAAGCCGGCTACGCGGCGCTGTCCGGCTGGTCGGATGCCGCGGCCGAGGCGGAGATGAGCCGCGTCATGGCCGCCGTGACCGCCGTGCGCTCGCTGCGTGCCCAGCTCAACGTGCCGCCGGGATTAAAAATCAAGGCGGCGGTCCAGGGGTCTTTCGCTCCGAAGATTCTGGCCGAGCACCGCGCCTACGTGTCCGCTTTGGCCCGCATGGAGAGCCTGGAGCCGTTCTCCGCCCGTCCGCCTCAGAGCGCGACGGCCGTCTCCGACGGCGTCACCTTCTACGTGCCGCTGGCCGGCGTCATCGACTTCGCCCAGGAACGCGCGCGCCTGGAAAAAGACCTGGCTAAAGCCGAAACCGAAATCGTCAAGATCGAGGCCAAGGTCAAGAATCCCGACTTCCTGTCCCGCGCCCCTCAGGCCCAGATCGAGGAAGCCCGCGCCCAGCACGCCGCCGCGGCGGCGCGGCGCGACAAGCTCAAAGAGACTCTAGCCGTTCTCTCTTAAAGCAAAGCGCGAGTTTTTCCATTGACAAGTCCGGCATTCCCTCATATCCTCTCCGGGAAGAAGAAGGCCATGCATAAAATTGCGGTTGGGGCGCTGATTTTTTTAGGGATATCGCGTTATGCCGAAGCCCTCATGCCGGGGGCTTACGTGTACGACATTCCGGTAGAAAAGAGAATGGGCGATAGAAGCGGGGAGCATTTGCTGCTCATTGTGGGAGGCAGCCCAGAAGCTCCAGTCTACTCCTGGGGGTTTGACGGGAGCAGGTATCTTCTGGATTTCACGCCCTTGGTCAAACAGGCATTGCCCGACCGCTTGATTTTGCCCGGGAACGGGAATTCGCGCGCGCCGGCGGTCATCAGGGAAATCAAGACCAATCGCAACCCATTAGCGTTGGAACTTAAATGCCCTCATTATGAAGTCCTGCGGTTCTCGCCGATTCCCTACAAGGATGAATGGTCGCAGTACGTGGTGAAGGCTCAATCAGGTGGAAAATGGGAGGTCATGTATTATGGGGTTGATCTAAAGACGAAAGGCCCTTCCTACTTTATGGATAAGGATTATCCCGGCTTTGTGGCTCTCTGGGGACGCACGGACAAGACGTTCACGAGTGAGGGAACGGCCTACCGGGGCGATTATGCGCTGTTTTTTGGTTCCGTCGACCAGCCTCGTAGAACGGATGCAGGCACTCAGTCGGCATTTAAGGTGCAATCAGGGTTCATGGAGAAAATCGAAGGAGCGGCGCTCAAGGACGGCATTCTTGGTTTCAAGGCATCTGGAGGAAACTTCTTCTTTAATTTGCAAAAAGGATGGGCCAATCATTACTCGTCTGATGACGCGACGAAACTGGCGCATGATTTTCGAGGGCGCGATTCAAGCGAGATCGTCTTTGACGAAGAGGTGGATGGATTGATTCGCCAGGATTATTATCTGAGCCATGACAACCAATATAATGAGTTTGTGGGCATCCAACATACTCCTTGCGACTATTTTCTTTTAAAACGGGTGCCAAGCTTCCTGATCCATCGCGGGGGATCCCCCTAAGCAGCGGGCGGGCTTACCCTGGACTGAGTTGGGGTTTGCGCGCGGCGCCGTATTCCAGCATCGCGGCTTCCGCTTTGTTTAGAACCGCGTCATCAATCTCCCACAGCTGGTAAGGCTCCAGGATTTCGGCCATCCGGCGGTGCAGGGCATCGTCGATGAAGGGCGTGATCCTGCCGCCGCGGTACTCGTTCTCCTTCTCGCCGTAGAGACCGAGGAAGGTCTTGTCGCGAAACCAGGCCTGGCGGTTGGCGCCGGACTCGATCTGCTTGAGGAGGGCGGGGCTGGGATCGCGCTGGACGAACTCGAAGAAGACGGCCGTGGGGCTGCCTCCGGGCAGCATCCACTCTCCGGAGAAGACCTGGATCAAGTCCTCGTCGGCGTCCTTGAGGATGGGCGTGATGAAGTTGACGCCGCGCTCGCGGGCGTATTGGTGGAAGCCGATCAGGTCGGGCGTGCGCAGGGCGATGTGCTGCCAGAGGCAGCCGCCGCCGCGGTTAGCGAGCATCGTCCGCACGTGCGAGCTCTGCTCCTTGGGCTCCGAGGGCTGGACCACGGCGATGATGGCCTGGTTGGGCACGCGGCCGTCCTTGTCCCGGCCGACGCGCGCGGCGAAGGTCATGGAGACCTGCTTGCCGCCGGGCAAGGGGCGGCGCTTCTCGTAGATGACGTCCGCGGGCCCCACGCCGAGCACGAGCTTGAACAGGGCGTAGGTGGTCTTGTAGAGCCCGGGCTCGACCAGGAAGGTCATGTGGTCGACGACGAAGTTGTGGAAGGGCTGCTTCTTCATGGCGTTTAGGCCTCCGGGCGGGGCAGTTCGAAGTCGTCGCTGACGCGGCTGTACCAGGAGCCCTCCATGCGGCCGACGGGCTTGAGGTCCTGGTGGCGGAGGTGGCCGCCGTTCCAGAGCGCGTCGGCGCAGTGAAAGCGCACGACCTTGCCGATGACTAGGTTGCCGCCCAGCGCGCCCTCGGAGAGCCGCACGATCTGGAGGAGCTCGCACTCCAGCGACAGCGGGCTCTCCGCCACGCGCGGCGGCTTGACGGCCGAGGAGGGCACGGGGGTGAGTCCCGCCTTCTCGAACTCGCTGACGCCGTAGGGGTAGGGCGCGGAGGTCTGGTTCATCTTCGCCGCGTTGGCCGCGGTCGCCATGTTGACCACGAATTGGCGCACGGCCTCGATGTTGAGGAGGGTGTCCTTGCGGCGGCCGTTGCGGTCGTTGACCGGCGCGAAGCACACGGACATCGGGCTGGCCGTGATGCCGGTGAAGAACGAGAAGGGTGCCAGGTTCGTCACGCCCTCCGGCGAGATCGTCGAGACCCAGGCGATGGGGCGCGGCAGGATGCTGGCGATGAGGAGGTTATAGCGCTCGCGGACGGGCAGGGACTCGGGGTCTATGTCCATAAGGAAGGGCTCATAGCATCTAGGCTCCGGATATCCCCTGGGCGTCGCGGTTCCAGCTCAGGGGATAGTCCTTGTCGGCGACGGCCAGGGCCTGGCGGGACACGGAGAGGGGCTCGTAGAAGGTGTCGAGCATGACGGCCAGGTAGTCGGAGAGCTTGCCGCGCTCGGCGAAGGAGCGCTTGGCGGCCAAGCCGTGCGGCGAGTGGGGCAGGGAGCCCGGATGCAAGGTCAGCGAGCCGGGCTCGACCAAGCCCTTGCGCGCGCCGTAGCTGGTGTTGGAGAAGAACATGGCCTCATCGGAGTCGGCGTTGAGGTGCGCGTAGGGCGCGGGCACGTCGCGCGGATGCCAGCCCTCGATCTGGCCCTTAAAGGTGCACAGGGCGAAGCCGTTGTGCGGCGCGATTCCGGACTGGAAGGTCTGGCGCACGGGCGGGGCGGTGTGGATCTCGCGCGCGAGCGGGTGGTGGTCGTCGCTGTGGAAGGCATAGGGGTAGAGCGCGCCCTCCCAGCCGGTAAGGTCGAAGGGATGATGGCCCAGGAAAAGCTCGGTCACGAAGCCCCCGCCGTGCTTGGTCCAGACGCGAAAGAGCCCCTCCTCGTCGCGCGGGGGGCGGAACTCCGGAGTCGAGACCTCGGTCTCCACCACCGGCGCCATCAGCGTGGCCTGGCCCGAGGCGTTGAGGTATTGCGGCGCGAAGGAGATGGGGCGGCGAGATTCCACGATCAACAGCCAGGCTTCCTCGCTCTCCAGTTCGACGCGGTAGGTCGTGCCCTTGGGGATGGCGACGTAGTGGCCCTTGCGGAAGGGGAGCACGCCGTACTCGGAGGCCAGAAGCCCGCGGCCTTCCTGCACGAACCAGAGTTCGTGGCCGTCTCCGTTCCGGAAGAATCGATCCGCGGGACAGGACTTCTCGAAGCGCGCCGCCGAGAGGAAGGTCTCTGTCCCGTAGAGCAGGGGTACGCGGCCGCTGACGGCGTCGCCGTGGGCCTTGAGCCGTCCCGTGCGCAGGTGCCAGGGCTGGAGGGGCATGGGAGGCAGGGGCTGGGGGCGCAGGTCGAGGGTCAGCTTGTGCGGCGGCTGGACCTGCTGGGTCGGGTACTTGCGGTAGTGGTACTTGCGCGACCACGCGCCGCTGAAGCCCGCGGAGCCGTGGATCTCCTCCAGGGCCAGAACGCCGGGCTCGGAGTAGAACTCGGTGTGCGGAGTGCGCGGCACGCGGCCGCGGGTCAGCACGACGCTCATGGGGCGTAGCTCCCGTCGCGGTTATATTTTAGCCGCACCTGTCCCTTCGGGGTTCCCACGATGTTTTTAAGGACGCCCAGCGGTCCGGCGTCGAGTTCGAGGACGTCGCCGGGCTTGAGCCAGCGGTCCAGGTCCAGGCCGCAGCCGGTGTGGAAGGTGCCCGAGCCCAGTATCTCGCCGGGGAGCACGCTCTCGCCCTGGGAGACGTGCGAGAGCATGACGGGAAAGGACCAGTAGGGCTGGGAGCCCTTGGAGCGGCTCCACTCCTCGCCGTTGACGCGCACGACCATCTCCGGCGCGCGGCCGTCCCATTCGTCGGCCGTGACCAGCCAGGGGCCCAGCGCGGTGGCGAAGTCCTTGGCCTTGGCCGGCCCCATGCGGCAGAGCATCTCGTTTTTCTGTATGTCGCGCGCCGAGCAATCGTTGAGGACGCAGTAGCCGGCAATATGCCGCGCCGCATCGGCGACGGGGATGTCCCGGCCGGGCCTGCCCGTGACCGCGCAGACCTCGAACTCGAAGTCGAGCTTGCGGGTGTAGTCTGGCCAGGGGATGGTCTCGCCCGGCCCCACGATCTCGCGGGGGTTCTGCTTGTAGTAGACCGGCTGCTCGTACCACTCCGGCGCCACGGCCTCGCCGCGGCGCTTGGCCCCGGCCTTGGCGTGGTCCTCGAAGGCGAAGAAGTCGCGCAGCGAGCGGGGGCGGGGGAGGGGAGCCTTGAGCCTGGCCTCGCCCTCCTTCCAGATGACGCGCTCCCCGCGCGGCCCCGTCGGTTCTCCCTTGAGCTTCTCCAGCGCGCGCCGCGCCTCGGCCAGCGACTCCTCGCCGCCATCCAGGAGCCCCAGCATGTCGGCCGGCACGAAGAAGTCCGCTCGTTCCCGAGGTCTGGAGCGGTTTTCGGCACCGTAGAGCAACGCCGCGGCGAGGTTAAGGTCCGCGATCTTTCCATCGTGCAAAGCGCCCAGCCTCTCGACCGGGCCCAGCGCGGTGGCGACCTCGAACGTGACGAGCTTCATGGGCTCATCCTATCAAATCACCCTTTGGCGGATTTCGGCCTGGGAATCCTGCTCGCGGGAATCCACACGGCCTTGCCGTTTTTCCAGACCACGATCGGATCGCCCTTGCGCCGGTGCTCCTCGATCGTTTTCGCCACCGCGATTTTCAGGGCTTTCTCTGCCTTTGCCATGACGCCGGTGGCTTTTTGCTTTATATTTCTCATTGTGCGTTCTCCTGAATTTGGCGGAACAAGGGAATATCGAAGATGACCAGACGCCCGCTTTGCCCCTGAACTATCAGTTGCGGAACGCTGCCTGAGTTGTCAAGGATGCCCCATGTGTCCATAACTTGAGAGTATTCTTGCAGCAAGTTTTTTATCCCGCGGTCGAACCGCCGGCGTATATCCTGTTCCGGAACCGAATGTCCCCCGCGGCGAACGCGGTCTTTTACCCGCTGGATTGCAATATCGACGTGAGGCAGCCAGAGAAAAATAAGATGAATCTTGTAGCCGTTCGCGCGTAGTCTTTTGAAAAGCGCCAGATAGCTTCTGCCCGAAAGCGTGGTCTCGAACGCGAAGGTGTGGCGCTGCGCGGACAACTCATCGATCTTCCGCAGCATGATGCGTCCCGCTTCCAGGGCGGCCGCGCCGGGCGAGAACGGCGAAAGGCCGCCCGCGATCAAGTCGGCGTTCACGAACTCATGACACTTGGCGAAATAGGGGAGATACTCCCGCGCGAACGTCGTCTTTCCCGCGCCGTTAGGCCCTGCGATGACGAATAATTCCGGAGTTTTCATCAGCGCCTTGATTGTATGAAATTCGTAAAATAGGCTGTGGTTTCGCGAATGCTCGACATCTCGGACTGGGGCTTTTTCCGCTTCCACGGTTTGGATGCAAAAAGCTTCCTCCAAGGGCTCATGACGGCGGACATGAAGGCTCTGCGACCCGGCGCGATGCTTCCCTCCTGTGTGCTCACGCCCAAGGGCTTGATGGTCGCCGACTGCGAGCTATATGAAAAAGCGTCCGACGCAATCCTGGCCGTGACTCGTCCCGCCGCGGCCGCGGGCTTCCAGCGCGCGTTCGAGAAAAAGATCATGCTGTCCAAGTCCAGCTTCGAGCGCCTCCATCCGCGCGCTTTTCTCATCATCGGTGAGGGCTTTGACGGCGGCCTGCCTTGGCCGCGGCTTGCTGAGCCGGCGCGCCTTCTCCTGGACGAGGCTCTGCCGCCCCATGTCGCGTCCATGCCTTTCGAGGAATTTCACGCCTTGCGCGTCGCGGCGGGCTTCCCATGGTTCGGCGCGGACATGGATGAGCAGACCTTGCCGCTGGAGGCGCGCCAGGAGGCGGCCATCAGCATGGACAAGGGCTGCTACATGGGCCAGGAAACAGTCTCCCGCCTGGTCCGCGTCGGCCACGTCAACCGGATTTTAGTCGGCCTGCGTTTTTCCGAGCGCGCGCCGACCGTCGGCGCGGTCCTCGGGAAAGGCGGCCGGGAAACCGGCAAGGTCACCAGCGTCGCGGGTCCCATCGGCCTGGGGATGGTCCGTCTCGAAGATTCCGCGTCCGGCGCGATCCTCGACGCGGACGGCGCTCGCGCCGAAATCCGCGCCGTGAGTCTTTGGCCCGCGCCCCTGACGGGCGTCTAGATGCTATGAGCCTTTCCTTGACGCATCTGTGCCGAGCCCGAAGGGTCGAGGCCTAGCGGCGTCCTTCCCAGGCTATTCTAATTGACGTCGCGGTTCGCCCCGTGAGCTCACGGCGGCGGCCCGATGCCGCGCGTCCACGGACACGCAGCCAGCGCCCAGGTCATGACCAAAGCGCCCGGACCCGCGCCGCTCGTTTCGGGGTCTTATGCCTGAGACGGGCGGACGAAGAGAAAAAAGGGCCGCGCCTGCCGATAGGGCTTCGCGGGAGTCTCGAAAGCCGGCGCGGCCCTATTCTCAGCGCTTTTGCGCTGCGGAGGCGCGAAGGCATTTAAGCCAGAGCGAGGAGACCAGGTAGTCGCGGAGCTTGGACTTCGGGACCCAGGACGCTTCTGGCGGCAAGGATGCGTCCTTGCGGAGGGAGCCTTCGCGCAGGGCGATCTCCACGTCGTGATGGGTGATGGTGTGGGAGATCGTCGCGGTTTTTCGGCCGGGAGCGGCGGGGACGCGCTGGGATTCGGGCAGGCCCCATAGATTTTTAAGGAGGCGCTCTTTCTCGGAGCGCTTCCAGAGTAGGACGCGGCCTTTGTGCTCGATCCAGAGGCAGGTCCAGCGCACGGGGACGGGGGAGCGGCGTTGGGCGGGGGCGGGGAATTGTTCCGGGTCGCCGCCGCGGAAGGCGGTGCAATCGCGCGAGAGGGGACAAATGGCGCAGGACGGCGCGTCGGGCGCGCAGAGCGTGGCTCCCAGCTCCATGAGGGCTTGGTTCCAGTCCCCGGGGGACTCTTTGGGTACCAGCTTTTCGGCGCGCGACCAGCACTCGCGCTGGAGCGCGGCATCCTTGGCCGATCCGGCCAGGCCGTAATAGCGCGCGAAGATGCGGATCACGTTGCCGTCGACCAGCGGCTCGCGCTTGCCGAAGGCGATGGAGAGGATCGCGCCGGCGGTGTAGCGGCCGACCCCGGGCAGGGCGCGGACGGTCTCGGGCTCGCCGGGAAAACGGCCGCCGTGGCGCCGGACGATCTCCGCGGCGGCGCGGTGGAGGTTGCGGGCGCGGGCGTAGTAGCCCAGGCCCGACCACTCCTTGAGGACGTCCTGCTGGGGCGCGTCGGCCAAGGCGGCCTCGTCCGGGAAGCGGCTCAGGAAGCGCTCGTAGCGGGGGGCGACGGCGGCGACCGTCGTCTGCTGGAGCATGATCTCCGAGACCCAGACGCGGTAAGGAGTGGGGTCGCGGCGCCAGGGAAGATCGCGGCGCTGACGACGATACCAGCGCAGCAGGGCCGCGCGCGCCGAGGGTTTCACGCGGAAATGTTAACATAGCTCTTTATGTCCGGTCCGATCCGCCTCGTTCTCGCCACCCGAAACGCGCACAAGATCGCGGAGATTTCGCGTTTTCTGCGGGACGCGGGCGTCTCCTGCCTCGAGCTGGACGCCTATCCCGGGGTCCCCGAGGTGGTCGAGGACCGCGCCACGCTTGAGGGCAACGCGGAGAAGAAGGCGCTCGAGACCGCGGCGGCCTGCGGAGCCTGGGCGCTGGCCGACGACACGGGGCTGGAAGTCGCCGCGCTGGGCGGCGCGCCGGGCGTCCGTTCCGCGCGCTGGGCCGGGCCGGGTTGTTCGTATGATGACAACTGCGGCAAGCTGCTGCGCGAGCTGGCGGGCGTCGCGCCGGCGCGGCGGGGCGCGCGGTTTCGCACGGTGCTGGCGCTGGCCGATCCCGAGCGCCGCGTGGAGCGCGTCGAAGGCCGCCTGGTGGGGTTCATCGCCGATTCGCCGCGCGGCCGCGGCGGCTTCGGCTACGATCCGCTCTTCCTTCTCCCCGACGGGCGCGCGCTGGCGGAGCTGACCCTGGAGGAGAAGAACGCCGTGAGCCATCGCGGCCGCGCCCTGGCGGCGTTCCTCCCGGCGCTGCGGCGCTGGACGGCCGCCGCGGCGTTCGCCCTGCTGGCGGCGGCCGCGCCCGCGCGCGCGGGCCGCACCGAGCCGGGACAGCGCACGGTCTGGGACGAGATCATGGCCGCCCAGGCGCGGCGCGGCCTGCGTCAGGCCCAGGGCTACCTCGAGGAGAAGCGCTACGACTTGGCCCTGGAGGAGACCCGGCGCGCCGTCGCCGCCGACCCGAAGGATCCGCTGGGGCATCTGCTGCTCGGCGTCGCCCAGTATTGGAGCGGGCTGGTGGACGACTCCATCGCCTCCTACAAGACCGCCGTCGCGCTCGAGCCCGACAACGCCCAAGGGCACCTTCTTCTCGGCATCTCCTACGCCTGGAAGGAGGACGCCGCGGCCGCCGAGGGGGAGTTCCGCCGCGCCGTCGAGCTCGACCCATCCCGCGCCGACGCGCAGATGAACCTGGGTTCCCTGCGCCAGAGTCTCGGCGACTACCCGTCGGCGCTGGAGCGCTTCCGCAAGGCCGCGGAGCTCGACAAGCGCAGTCCCCTCTACCGCTTCCAGCTCGGCTCGATCTACCGTCGCCTCGGCCGCGACGAGGACGCCGCCGCGGAGTTCTCGGAGGCCGTCCGTCTGGAGCCAAGCTACGAGGACGCCCTGCTCGAGCTGGGCTGCGCCCAGGACCGGCTTGGGCGGGGCAAGGACGCCGCCGCGACCCTGCGCAAGGCGGTGGACCTCAAGCCCGGCGACTCGGTCGCGCGCCTGCGCCTGGCCCTCCTCCATATCGCCGCGGGCCAGGGCCGCAAGGCGCGCGGCGTCATGGCCGAGGCGTTCCGACTCACGCCGGAGGAAGGGGGAGGCGGCCTCCAGCTCAACGTCGCCTACGCCGGGGCCCGGGCGCCCGCCGCGGCCGCGCCGAGCGGCGGCAAGGGCGTCCAGGAGCCCCGGCCGCGCGCCGAGCCGGAGCCCTCGGACCCCTTGTCCCTCTTCGAGCGCAACCTGCGCCGCCTGCCCCTGGACCAGGACGCGGTCATGCACGTCGACGCCGTGTTCCTGCCGCGCCCCAAGCTCCTGCGCGAGGGGCCGGCCGAGGGCTCCAGCTTGCGGCGCGCCTTCGCCCGGGCCGAGTCGGGCGGCGCGTCCGCGGCGCCGCGCGCCGCGCGCCGCGACTACCCCCTGTCCGCCGGCGACGCCAAGACCCGCCAGGCGCAGATCCGCGCGATCCTGGACGACCTGCGCGGGGTCATGAGCCAGGCGCCGCCGGACTCGGACGCGCGCCTGGGCATGAACCTGACCTACGCGCGCCCCGTGGACGTCGCGCGCCTGCCCGCCCGGGCGCCCAAGGTCAGCTACGAGCCGCGGCGGGTCGGCAACGACATGGGGCTTTGGGTCATCGGCACCGGGTGGATGGAGCTGGCCGCGGAGGTGATCCCGGAGCCCGGCGAGGAGGCGGCGGCGGGCCGCGCCGACGACGCGGACTGGTGGACGGCGCTGGGCCTGGCCCACGCGGCCGTGGGCGAGAGCCAGCTCGCGGCCGAGGCGTTCCTGCGCGCGACGCGGCTGGACCCGCGCTCGGCGCCGGCGTGGCTGGGCCGCGGGGTCGCCGCGGCGATGGCGGGCGACGAGGACGGGGCCGTCGCCGCGCTCAAGAAGGCGCTGGAGCTCGAGCCCCGCAACAGGGCCGCCGCGGACGGGCTCAAGTGGCTGCTGCGGCCCGCGGATGCCGTCAAGGAGAAAGGATCATGAGGCGCGAAGACGCCGGATTCATGCGCTCGTTCGTGAGGAGCGTCCATTTCGTGGGCATCGGAGGCGTGGGCATGAGCGGCATCGCCGAGGTGCTCTTCAACCTGGGCTACCGCGTCTCCGGCTCGGACGCCAAGCCCTCTGAGCTCACCCGCCGCCTGTCCGCCGCCGGAATCAGGGTCTTTTCGGGGCACGCCGTCGCGCACGTCCGCGACGCCCAGGTCGTGGTGATCAGCTCGGCCGTCTCCGCCTCCAACCCCGAGGTCGCCGAGGCGCGCCGCCGCGGCGTGCCCGTCATCCCTCGCGCGCAGATGCTGGCCGAGCTCGGCCGTTTAAAAAAGACGGTCACCGTCGCCGGCTCCCACGGCAAGACCACGACCACCGCGATGGTCTCCATGGCCCTTCAGGCCGCGGGCGCGGCGCCCACGATGATCGTGGGCGGCAGGGTCAAGAACATCCGCTCCAACGCCCGGCTCGGCGTGGGCGAATACCTGGTCGCCGAGGCCGATGAGTCGGACGGCTCCTTCCTGTTCCTGACGCCGCTGGTCGCCGTGGTCACCAACGTCGACGACGACCACATGGACTACTACAAGACCATGGAGCGGCTCAAGGACGCCTTCGTCGCGCACCTTCAGCGGCTTCCTTTTTACGGTGCCGCGGTGCTCTGCGCCGACGACCCGGTCCTGAGAAGCCTGCGCCCGCGCGTGGAGCGTCCCGTGGTCACTTACGGTCTGGGCCCCGGCGCGGACTGGCGCGCGGTCCGCCTGCGCCTGGACCGGGACGGCTCCTCCTGCGACGTGCTTCGCGGCGGCCGTAAGGCCGTCTCGCTGCGCCTGCGCGTGCCCGGCCGCCACAACGTGCTCAACGCGCTCGGGGCCCTGGCCGCCGGCGCCTTCCTGGGCTTCGACCTTCAGCGCCTGGCCCGCGGTCTGGCCGATTTTCGCGGCGTCGGGCGCCGGCTCGACCGCCTGGGCGCGGCCGACGGCGTCGAGTTCGTGGACGACTACGGCCACCACCCCACCGAGATTCGCGCCGCGCTCGCGGCCGTGGCCGGGCTATGGAAGGCGCGGCGCGTGATCACGGTCTTCCAGCCGCACCGCTACTCGCGCACGAAGCTCCTGGCCAAGGATTTCGGCCCGGCGCTCAAGGCCGCCGACCTCGTCTGGGTCACGGATGTCTACGCGGCGGGCGAGGCGCCCATCCCGGGCGTGACCTCTCGCCTGATCCTCGATTCGGCGCGCAAGGCGGGCGTCGCCTGCGCGCCCTTCCCCGGCGCGCTGGAGGCCGCCAGGCAGCTCAAGCCCGGCGACGTCGTGCTCACTTTGGGCGCGGGGGACGTGTGGAAGCTCGGTGAGGACCTGCTGCGCCGCCGCCGCGGGCGTTGCGCGGCCCCGCTTTGACCGGATGGGCGCGCGGCTCGGCCAGCACTTCCTGATCGACTCCGCCGCGGCCGAAGCGGTCGCGGCCGCCGTCGGCGCGGGGCCCGGCCGTTCCATATTGGAAGTCGGCCCCGGCCGCGGCGCGCTCACCATGCCGCTTCTGCGCGCGGGGGCGGACGTGGTCGCCGTGGAGCTCGACGAGGCCGCGGCCGCGGCCCTGCCCGGACGCGTCCCGGACGCCGGCCGCCTGCGCGTTGTCCGCGAGGATTTCCTGACCTTCGATTTGGGCTCTCTCGGGCCCGGGCCCTGGCTCGTCGCCGGCAACCTGCCCTATGCCGTGGCGACTCCCATCCTGCAGAAGCTCTTGCTCTGGCCCGCTTGGACGCGGGCCGCGCTGATGTTCCAGAAGGAGGTCGCTCTGCGCGTCGCGGCCGCGCCCGGGGGCGCGGACTACGGCCTGCTCGCGCTGTCGACGCGCCTGCGCGCGGACGCGGGCATTCTCCTGGAGCTGGGGCCGGAGTCCTTTCGCCCGCGTCCGAAGGTGGACTCGGCCGTGGTCGTCCTGCGCCGCCTGGCCGCGCCGCGCGTCCCGCCCGAGGAGGAGCCCGCCTTCTGGCGCCTGGCCAAGGCCGCCTTCTCCCAGCGCCGCAAGATGGCGGCGGGGGTCCTGGCCAAGGCCCTGCGCAGGCCAAAAGCCGAAATCGAGGCCGCCTTGGCCGCCGCCGGCGCCGACCCCGCGGCCCGACCGGAGGACATCCCCTTCGAGTGCTGGGCCGCGTTGGCGAAAAAGGGTCGAGGCCTGACATGAGCTGCCGCCGCTTCGCCCTGCTCGCCGCGGCCGGCATTTTGTTTTGGCTCTGCCGTCACGCCTACTACGTCGGCTTCTTCAATGACGACGCTTTCTACCTGATCGGCGCCAAGTCACTGCTCCTCGGCCGCTACGCCGAGCTCTCGGCGCCGGGCGCGCCGCCGCTGGTCAACTACATGCCCGGCTGGCCTCTGCTGCTGGCCCCGGCCGTCGCGCTCGCCGGGGATCGCTTGGCGATCCTTCAGGGCTTCGCGATCCTGATCCATCTCGCGGCCTTGGCCCTTTTCGCCGCCGTCGTCGAGGACGAGGACGGCGCCGAGATCGGCGACTGGGTCTTGGCCTGCGCGGCGCTCTCGCCGCTCATCGCGAGCACGGCGGGGACGTTGCTGTCCGATGGGCCGCTGCTTTTTCTCGCGTCCCTGGCGCTGTTTTTGTTTTCCCGCTTTCGCCGCCAAGGCGCGATTTCGTTCGGCCTGGGCGCGGTCCTGGCCTTGGCCGCGCTCGCGCGTCCGACGGGGATATGTCTCGCGCTCGCCTTCGCGGCGGTCTTGGCTTTCGACCGCCGCCGGCGCCCCGCCGCGCTCGCCCTCTTTCCCGCGGCCGCGGCTCTCGGCGCGTGGCTTCTGCGCGGCTCTCTCCTCGCGGGAGGGTCCTGGAATTATTCGCGGGAACTTTTCTCCTCGGCGTCCGCGGCGGGTTTCCCGGTCGTCGAAAATGCCTTCTTCGCTCTCCGCGCGGTCTTCGAGCGTTCCTTGTGGCGCTGGCCGTTTGGGAACGACGCGCCCTGGGCGGCGGTCCTCGCGTCGACGGGCGCGGCCCTCGCGCTCGTTGGATCGCGCGGCCTGCGCCGGCCCGTTTCCCGCGCCGCGGCCCTTTTCGGGGTCTTATTCCTGCTGCCTCACTGGATTTGGAGCAAGCAGGCCGAACGCTACTTCGTGCCGCTCCTGCCCCTGGCGGCGTGGCTTGTCCTGCGCGGCGCTTTCGCCGCGGCGGGCGCCGGCCGCAGGGGCCGGTGGGCCCTGCGCGGGGCCGCGGTTCTTTCGCTCTTATTTTCGGCGTCTCCCACGGCCCGCGTCCTCGCAGCGTCCCGGCATCCAGCCACGCCCCTCAACGTCCCGCCCGCCGCGGCGGCTCAATGGCTTCGCGCCCGTGCCTCCGGCGCGGCGCTCGCCGCCGAGTACGACGGCCGCTGGCATCTTCTGACGGGACTTTCCGTCGCGCATATTCCCTACGACGTGCGCGATCCGGCGTCCTTGGAGCGTTTTTGCCGCCGATCCGGCGTTTCCTACATCCTGGTGGAGGACACGTCCTTCGGCCTGCGTCCGTCTGGCGGCGCCTACGCCGTTCCCTCAGCCTCCGACCTACGCGCGCTCCTGCGCGCAATTCCGCGCGCCTCCCTTGCCTTTGAGGATCCCGCCGGCCGCGTCCAGGTCTGGCGCCTGGCCCCCGGCGGCTGACGCCGCGCCGCCGCCGGTTTTGATAAGATGCCCGAATGATCGACACCTCGCAGTTCCGCAACGGCCTCGTCTTCGAGGACGACGGCCAGATCTACCAGATCATCTCCTATCAGCATCACCGCAAGTCGCAGTCCGCGGCGGTCTACCGCTCGACGCTGCGCTCGCTGTCCACGGGCAACGTGGTCGAGAAGTCCTACGCCTCGGGCACGAAGTTCCGCGAGGTGCCGGTGACCAAGCGCGAGAAGATTTACAGTTATGATGAAGGGGGCATGGCGGTGTTCATGGACAACGAGACCTACGAGCAGGTTTCCTTCCCCAAGGAGTTTCTCGGTCCTGGCGCGAAGTTCCTGCATGAGAACATGGAGGTGCTGGGCGTCTACATCGACGGCAAGCTGACCTCCATCGAGCTGCCCGCCAACGTCGTGCTCGCCGTCGTCTCGACCGTTCCCGGGGTCAAGGGCGACTCCGTCTCCAACATGCTGAAGCCCGCGACCTTGGAGTCGGGCCTGGAGGTCCAGTTTCCGCTCTTCGTCAAGG
>JACQPJ010000046.1 GCA_016207605.1 Elusimicrobiota bacterium | reverse complement strand
TCCCCACGTTCACGTGCGGCTTGGTGCGCTCGAATTTGGCCTTGGACATAGCGGTGCGTTCTCCTTGTCTTTCCGTCGTTTCCGCGTCTTAAAACCTAGCTGGGAATGGGATTTGAACCCACGACCTTCTCCTTACCATGGAGATGCTCTACCAACTGAGCTATCCCAGCGCGTTGATCGGAGCGGGCGATGGGAATCGAACCCACGTGACGAGTTTGGAAAACTCGCGTTCTACCATTGAACTACGCCCGCAACTCTCCCGGATGGAGAAGACGGAGTATAGCGAAACCGCCGCGTTTGTGTCAAACGCCCAGGCCAGCACGATCCGATGCCGAACCCCGCCGCGCCCTCGATTCGGCGGAATTGCTATAATGCGCCCCGGCACGCCGGGCAGTTAGCTCAGCGGTAGAGCACTGTCCTCACACGACAGGGGTCATAGGTTCAAATCCTATACTGCCCAAGTTTGAGAAAAATGCCCGCATTTCGAGCCGATTCGATTTGCGGGCATTGCCGTTTTTCAGTTCGAGCAGCGAACAAGCCGTGTTAAAATGATTAGTCCAATACACGATAGACGCCCGAAATTAAAGTGGATATCTTTGCCATTCGCGATGAACTCAAAGGGGCACTAGGCTGCCTGGTTCTCAGCGCACTTCTGTGTGTTTCGGGCTGCGCTGCCGGAAGAGTTTTTAGCGCTTCAGCGGCCCGAGCAGTTCGCACTGGCGATAGCGAATCCAGTCTTGGGACGCGGCTCGGCCCTCCATGGGTCAAGTACAAGCGTCCTGATGGGGCCTCGACTTGGGTTTGGACACATACGAATATCTTTGTTACGAGAGGGTTTTCTGTTGTCCTAAGGTCAGGCAAAGTAACCGAGGTCTCGACTGCTCCAGGCGGCATCGCATTCGTAAACTGGCTAAGGCGATTTAAGAGAGAAGACTACGTGGCGGGTCATCCGGATTTGCCCGCTGCCTTCAAGACGGCGATTTTGGAAAGCTCATTTGTGATCGGGATGAACACTGAGCAAGTTCAATTCATTTTAGACTCACCAAGCACTATCAATAGATCGGTTGGTGCGTGGGGGCAAGATGAGCAATGGGTCTATCCAAATGGCCTCTACCTATACTTTGAGGGCGGGAAGCTGACTTCGTGGCAGGATTCGCAGTGAGAAGCGTCTAACATCGGGTAGGGCGGACGGCGGCCACCTGTGGGCGGACTCCGATAGTCGCTGCCGCTCACCCTGACGTTAGCTTGCGGATTGAACCCAATTCGCCGCTTGGATTCTGCGGGGCAGGCCATCAAACCGCGGATGGCCGCAAAGACTTCTTGGAATTGAATATCATACTTCGACTCCAATTCGTCCAGTCGTCGTGCCAGACCGGGATACGAAGTTGCCAGCCGCCGCAAATTCACGAAGGCGCGCATGATCCCGACGTCGACTTGAACCGCGCGCTTGCTGCGAAGGACGCTTGAAAGCATTGCCACGCCCTGCTCGGTAAAGACATGCGGCAGATATTTTGAGTGCTGACCTTTGTTTAAGGTGGTATATTTTGCGCGTCGGCGGGGATTCTCATTGATCAGTAGTTGACGATCAGGGCCAGGGCGGTGACGGTGTCGTCCCTGACGAAGCCGGCGGGGGGCCGGTTGACCTGCTTCCATTTGTAGGACGCTTTGAGGGAAAGGTGCGCGTTGAGCGCCGCGGTCGCCGCCGTCTCCGTGCTGAGCCGGTAGTCCCCTCCGTCGGAGAATCGGCGCAGGTACTCGGCGTCCTGGGAGACGCTGGCCGTGGGGCTCAGGGTCCGGACGTACTTCCCGTAGAGCCGGCCCGGCACGGACCGATTGACGGGCGAGCCGACGCGCTCCTCGACGGTGTAGCCCGAGCCGAGCTCCGCGGTCAGCCGGTCGCGCGGCGAGTCCAGTAGCGCGGCCCCGGCGCCGATGGAGGACTCATAGCGGTTGCGGATGCCGGCGAAGCGGTTCTTGGTCCAGGAGAGGAGCTCGTAGGCGTAGAACGCTCCGCTTAGAGCCCGCTGGACCTTCTCGCTCGCGTTGTACTGCTCGGCGGTGGTCGCCCCCTGGCTCTTGGTCCCCAACGCGCCGGCCTTGACCTCCAGGCTGGTTTTCTCCCATGCGTTCGTGAAGAGATCGTCGGCGCCGTAGGTGGTCGTCCGGCTGTTGCCCGTCGCGTTCAGCAGGCTCAGTTCCAGGGCGTTCTTCCAGGCCTTGGCGCCCCGTGGCGTCTCCTCCGCCGCCCGCGCGGCGGGGGCGGCCAGGAGCGCGAAAAGAATCCAGCGACTCATCGGCGAGGGCTCATGGCCTCTGCGAGCCCCGCGCGAAGAGGCGCGCGACGCGGGCCTTGACCGCCGCGTTCCAGCCGTCGAGGGTCACGTAGGCCGCCGGAATCAGGAACAGCGTCATCGGCATCGCGAAGGTGAGACCCCAGGCCAGGGCGAGGGCCATCGGCGCCACGAAGGGCTCGTAGCCGCCGAAGCCGTAGGCCGTGGGGAAGAGCCCCAGCAGGGTGGTGATCGAGCTTGCCCAGATCGGGCGCAGGCGGTCGGCGCCCGCCTCGGCCGCGGCCTGCTCGATGGGCAGGCCCTGCTCGCGCTTGGCATTGATGAAGGCGACGAGGACGATCGCGTTGTTGACGACGACGCCGGTCATCGCGACGACGCCGAGCATCGCCATGAAGGAGGCCGGCAGGCCGTGGACGAGAAGCGCGTAGACGACGCCCAAAAGGCCGATGGGCACCGTGAGTAGGATCAGGAGGGGGAGGACGTAGGAGCCGAAGAGCACGGCCAGGATCGCGAAGTCGAGCAGGAGCGCGGCGCCGAAAGCGAGGAAGAGCGAGCGCAGGGACTTGGCCGTTTCCTCCTGCTCGCCGCCGAAGACGAGCTCGCAGCCGGGGTAGCGCCTGGGGACGTCCTCGAATTTCCTCATCACGAGGGCGTTGGCCTCCTTGGAGGTGATCACGGCCTCGTCGACGTCGGCGGAGACGGCCACCGCGGGCTTGTAGTTGTAGCGCGGCAGGAACGGAGGGCCCCGCCGCTCCTCGACGGACGCCACGCGCGAGAGGCGCACCGGGCGGCCCTGGGAGTTCAGGACGTCGATGGCGAGGAGGTCCTTGGCGTCGTCGCGCTGCTCGGGCTTGAGGCGCAGGCGGATCTCCACCTCCTCGTCCGGCCTCTGGATCTTCGACACCTGGAGGCCGTCCACGGCGTAGAAGACGTCGCGGGCGATGCTCGCGGCGTCGAGGGCGGCGAAGGCGGCCTCGCGTGGATCAGGGACGATGCGCCACTGCCGCTTCCCGTTCTCGAGGGAGTCGCGGACGTCGGACACGCCCGGGATGGTCCCCAGATATTCCCGGACCTCCGCGGCGATTCGGCGGTTGACCTCGGGGTCGCGCCCGCGCACGCGCACGAGCACCGCCTCGCCCACGGGCGGGCCCGGGACGAACTCGTGGAAGGTGACGCGCTCGGCGCCCGGCGGCAGGCCCACCTTGGCGCGCAGGTCGGCGATGATCTCCTTGGTGGGCCGCCGCTTGGCGGCGTTCTCCGTGAGGTAGACCCGCGCCTGGCCCCAATGCGTGCCCAGCCGCTCCATGTCCTCCTGGCCCTTGAGCCCCACGACGGCGGTCTGCACGTCGAGCTCCCCGGGGGGCAAAGCGGCGACGATCTTCTCGACGTGCGCGACCGCCTTCTCGGTCGCCTCCAGGTTGGTCCCGGGCGGCATCTCGACTTGGATGTAGAACTGCTCGATCAGGCCTTCCGGGAAGAGCACGAACTTCAGCCGCCGCTTGGCGACGGCGGCCGTGAGGAGCAAAAACCCCAGCAGCAGGAGGGCGAACTTGCCGCGATGGCGGATCACCCAGCCGATGGCGCGGCGGTAGCCGGCCTGGGCGGCGTGGTACCAGCGTCCGCCCCCGCTTTCCCCGACGGGCCTGCCCAGCGGCAGCAGCTCCAGCACGTGGCCCGGCAGGATGAAAAAGGCCTCGAACAGGCTGGCCAGAAAGCACATGACCACGACCACCGGGATCATGAAAAGGAACTTGCCCATGATGCCGCTCATGAAGGCGAAGGGGAGGAACGCGCAGGCCGAGACCAGGACCGAGCCCAGCACGGGCCAGAGCACCTCGCGCGTGCCGTCCGCGGCCGCCCGGAAGGGGGGCCTGCCGGCCTCCAGGTGCCGGTAGATGTTCTCGGCGACCACCACCGAGTCGTCGTCGAGCATGCCGAGCACGATGATGAAGGCCAGCAGGGACATCAAGTTGAAAGTGAAGCCCAGCGGCACCGCCACCAGCAGCGCGGCGCCCAGCGAGATGGGCACGCCCAGCGCCGCCACCACGGCCAGCCGCCAGTCGAGGAAGAGAAAGAGGGCCGCGAGGATGAGCGCCCCGCCCTGGAGCAGGTTCCCGGTCATGACCTTGAGGCGGCGCTTGACCCAGAAGCTCACGTCGTTGGAGAGCTCGAGCGAGAGGCCCTTCTCGGCGAAGCGGGGCCGCTGCTCCGCGACGAGGCGCTTGACCGCCTCGGCGAGCCTCAGGATGTCGGCCGATTTGTGCTTGCTGACGCGCAGCTCGATGGCGGGCTTGCCTCCCGCGCGCGCGCGCAGCGCTCCCTCCGCGAAGCCCTCGCGGACCCGCGCGACGTCCTTGACGCGCACGACGCCGCGGGCTTCGTTGGAGCGGACGACGACGTCCTCGATCTCGCGGGCCGTGAACACGGCGCCGCGCACGCGCACCCAGTTCTCCAGCGGCCCGGACCAGGTCGCGCCGGCGGAGCGGTCCACGTTGCGCCCCTTGATCGCGGCGGCGAGCTCCCCGATGGTCAGGCGGTCGCGCTCCAGGGCCGCGCGGTCGGCCTCCACGAGGATCTCCCGCTCGCGGTCGCCGCGAAAGTCGACCCGCGAGACGCCGTCCAGGTCCTCGAGGAGGTCCTTGAGCTCCTCGGCGCCGCGGTCGCGGTCGTCGTCGCCGCCTCCCGCGACGGACACGGTGATGAGGGGGCGGTCCGCCGTCAGCTCCCGGACGACCGGCTTGTCGGCCAGCTCCGGGAGGTCCTCGACGCGCTGGACGGCCTGGTAGAGGTCGCCGACGGCCTTGTCCTTCTCCCGCTCCGCTAGATCCTCGTCGAGGCGGAGGATCACCAGAGAGAGGTTCTCGAGGGAGAAGCTCTCCGCGCGGTCCACGCCGGAGACCGCGCGCACCTGCTCCTCGATCTTGCGCGTGACGAGGTTCTCGACCTCCTCCGGGGAGGCGCCGGGGTAGGACGTCTGCACGAGCACGATGTCGAACTTGACGTCCGGGAAGGCCTCGCGCCGCGCGGTCAGGAAGTGCCAGCCGCCCAGCACGCAGACGAGGAGCGTGATCAGGTTGGCGAGCACGGAGCGGCGCAGGAAGAACTCGATCATGGAGCTCCCAGGGTTCCTGCCTGGCGCGCGAGCTCGACCAGGGCCAGAGCCTCGTCGGTCTCGGCGCGCACGAGCTCGGCCTGGGCGCGGCGCAGGTCCTGCTGGAAGCGCACGAGCAGGTCGGTCGTCGCGCGGCCGCGCCGGAAGTCCGCCTGCCCGGCGGAGAGCTTGCCGCGCTCCAGGAGCGCGAGCCGGCGCGCGGCCGCCAGGCGCCGCCGGGCCAGGGATAGGCCCTCGCGCGCGTCGCGCCAGGCGCGCCGCGCCTCGGTCTCAGCGCGCGCGACGTCGGCCTGCGCGGCCTCCAGCCGCAGCTCGGCCTGGCGGCGCGTGATCCGCTCCTTTCGGAAGCCGAGCGGCACGGAGAGGCTGGCGCCGGCGGCGGCCACGGGATGCCTCCAGGTCGACAGGTCGCTCCAGGCGCCCCGGTAGCGGGCGTCAAGGCCCGCGAAGGAGTAGGAGCTGTCCAGGGAGAGCTCCGGCAGGCCGTCGAGGCGCGCGATGCGCGCCTCCCAGGCCAGGGCGTCGCGCCGGCGGCGGGCGGCCTCCACGTCCGGCCGCGGCGGAAGCGCCTCCTCCGCGCCGTCCGTTCGCGCGGCCTCCGCGGGCAGGCCGACGAGGGGCCCGGTCGAGGCCGACAGCGCCGCAGGCGGACCCTCCTCGCGCAGGGCCGCCGCCAAGGCGTGGCGCGCGCGCTCCAGGGCCGAGCCGGCCAGCAGGAGCTCCGTCTCGGCGGTCTCAAGGGAGGCCCGGGCCTGCAGGAGCTCGGACTCCTCGGCGGTGCCGTAGAGCCGCTTCTCCTGGGTGCGCGCCAAAAGCCGCCCGGCGTCCTCACGGCCCTCCTCATGCAGCGCGATGAGAAGCCGCGCCGCGCGCAGCTCCAGCCAGGCGCCGGCCGCCGCCGCCGCCGCGGCCGCGCGGGCGGAGCGCAGGTCCTCCTCAGCCGCGTCGAGGCCGCGGCGCGCGTGCGCGCGCCGGGCCTTGTCCGGACGGCCCCAGAAGTAGCGCAGGAGGCTCTGCCTGAGCTCCAGGGAGAGGCGGGAGCCCGCGCTCGGGTCGAGCGTGCGGAACAGCGAGGGGTTGGCCACGCGCTCGTTGACCCAGGCCAGGCGCGCCTGCGTGCCCAGCAAGGTCGTCTGCGACAGGCCCGCCTCCCAGCGCTCGGCGCGCAGGCGGCCGCCCTCGAAGGTCGGGGCGGCGCGCGGGGCGCGGTCGTCCCGGTAGGAGTAGGAGGCGCCCAGCTTGGGGTCGAGGCTGGAGAGCAGCAGGGGCTCCTCGAGGGCCAGCTCGTCGCGGCGCGCCGCCGCCGCGCGCGCCTGCGGCGAGCGCTCGAGCGCGCGGCGCACGGCCTCCTCGAACGAGAGCTCGGCCGCCGCGGGCGCCGCCAGAAGAAGCAGGAGCAGCGCCCTCACGCGCGCCTCCGCGGGGTCGAGAGCGCCGCCAACAGCATGTCCAGCCGCGCCTCGATCGCTTGGTCCGAGAGGAGCTCGTCCTCCAGCGCCGCGAGGGAGCGGCCCAGCGGCCGGCGGGCCCGATGATCCTCGAGGAGGGTCAGCAGGATGCCCGGGGCGTTGATGGCGCCCATGCAGAAGGACAGGAAGAACGGCGCGGGCAGCCGGCGGAAGTCGCCGCGCCGGATTCCCTCCTCGTGGAGGGCGATCATCAGGGGCAGATGGCGCGGGAAATTCTGCGCGACGAAGGCCGCCGCCTGCCTCTCCCCGTTCATGCCGTCGCGCAGCAGGCCCGTCAGCAGGCGCCGGCGCTCCCGGGCGAAGCGGGCGATGGAGCGCAGCGCGCGGCGCAGCCGCTCGGGCGGCGTCCCGCCTCCCTCGGCCGAGAGGGTCAGGCGCGAGAAGAAGTCCCGGTAGACCTCGTCGAGGACGCGCCGAAGGAAGGCCTCGCGGCTCTTGAAGTGGTAGTGGAAGAGGCCGAGGTTGACGCGGGCGCGCCGGCAGGTCTCCCGCACGGCGACGGCCCCGCAGCCCCGCTCGCGGGCGAGCGAGGCCCCGGCCTCCAGCAGCCTGCGCGCGGCGTCTCCGGGGGGCTTGGGCATGGCTCGGATTGTACGGCCGTATAATTATACGTCCGTCCAATCCGCCCGTCAAGGCCGGGCCCGGCAGGGAGGCTTGGAGCCCGCGCCGCTGGAAATGGTAGCCTGGGCCGTGGCCGAGACGACGTGGCGCACCATCCTGGAGCCCTTCAAGATCCGCTCCGTGGAGCCGCTGGGCTTCACCACCCGCCGGGAGCGCGAGGCGGTCCTGCGCCGGGCGGACTGGAACCTCTTTCGCGTCCGCGCCGACAAGGTCCTCATCGACCTGCTCACCGACAGCGGCACGTCGGCGATGTCGGTCGAGCAGTGGGCCGCGATGATGCGCGGCGACGCCTCCTACGCCGGCTCGCGCAGCTTCTACGTCTTCGAGGCGGCCGTGCGCGCCCTCACCGGCTACCGCGAGGTCATCCCCGTCCACCAGGGCCGCGCCGGCGAGCGCATCCTCTTTCCCCTGGTCGCCGGGCCCGGCAAGACTTTGGTCTCCAACGCCTTCTTCGACACAACCCGGGCCAATGTCGAGGCCGCGGGCGCGGCGGCCCTGGACCTGCCGGTCCCGCGCGCCTGGCGCTTCTCCGACCCCGCGCCCTTCAAGGGCAACATGGACCCCGGCCGGCTGGAACGCGCCATCCGCGAGAAGGGCGCCGCCAACATCCCGATGGCCGTCATGACGGTCACCAACAACTCGCTGGCCGGCCAGCCCGTCTCGATGGCCAACCTGCGCGCCGTGTCGCGGATCTGCGCGCGCCATCAGATCCCGCTCTTCCTGGACGCGGCGCGCTTCGCCGAGAACTGCTGGCTCATCAAGGTCCGCGAGCCCGGCTACGCCCGCAAGCCCGCGCGCGCGATCGCGCGCGAGCTGTTCTCCCTGGCCCAGGGCTGCCTGATGAGCGCCAAGAAGGACGCTTTGGTCAACATGGGCGGCTTCATCGCGCTCAACGACGCCGTCCTGGCGCGGCGCCTGCGCGAGCGGCTCATCCTGGGGGAGGGCTTCCCCACCTACGGCGGATTGTCGGGCCGCGACCTGGAGGCGATGGCCCGCGGCCTGGAGGAGGTCCTCGACGAGGAGTACCTCCGCTACCGCGTCCGCTGCGTCGCCTACCTGGCGGCCGGCCTGCGCCGCGCGGGCGTGCCCATCGTCGAGCCGCCTGGCGGCCACGCGGTGTATGTGGACGCCAAGCGCTTCCTGCCCCATGTCCCGCCCCGGCGGTTCCCGGGCCACGCCCTCGCCTGCGCCCTCTACCTGGAGGCGGGCATCCGGTCCTGCGAGATCGGCAGCCTCATGTTCGGCAAGGGCAGCGGCGAGAATTTTCAGCCCGCGCCCATGGAGCTCCTGCGCCTGGCCATCCCGCGCCGCGTCTACACCCAGAGCCACATGGACTTCGTCATCGAGGTCTTTTCCGCCCTGGCCCGCCGCCGCTCCCGCATCCGCGGCCTCAAGCTCGTCGGCTCCTCGCCCCGCCTGCGCCACTTCACCGCCCGCCTCGCGCCGGTCTCCCCCTCATGAGGGGCATCCCCATGTCGCGCTTCATCCCTACCGGCCTGGAGGACTGGTTTGGCCTGGCCGTGCTGGGGAGCGTTCTTGCGCTGGCGGCTTTCCTTGCTCTCGGCTTCCGAAGACGGTGATCCAGGTTCTGGCCGCGATCTTCCTGGCCGGCGGGGGCGCGGCTAGAGCGGAGCGCACGCCGCCGAAGTGCTGGGCCTACGACCCCAACGGCCGCTACATCGCCCGGATCGAGGACCCGACGCGCAACTTCTCCGTCCTCTTCGGCCGCCGCCGCCTGTCGGAGACGAGCGGCCGCGGCGCCGTGGTCGTCAACGGGACGTTCTTTTGGAAGAAAGAGCCGCTGGGCGACGTGATCGAGGGCGGGGCTCCGCGCTACCTCCTGGACGGCGGACGACGGCGGGCCGTGGTTTGGGACGAGTCCGCCGGCGCGGAGCGCCGGGTGGACTTCGGCCTGCGCTGGGGGATCGGCGTGGACAAGGAGTCGCGCCGCCTGTTCGTCCTGGCCGGCGACCAGGCCGTTTCCGAGGGGATGCGCACCTACCTCGGCGGCGGGGGGCTTCTGCTCAAGGACGGGCAGGACGCGACCGCGCTCAATCGCGCGGTGCCTGGGCGCTGGGGCCCCAGCTTCTCCGCCATGCTCCTGGACGAGCCCGAACGCCGCACGGCGCTGGGGATCCAGAACGGCCCCGGCCGCCTGCAGACCCTGCTCGTCGTGGGTTCGGAGTCCCGCGTGACGATCGCCCATCTCGCCCGCGTCATGCAGGCCCTTGGGGCCGAAGACGCCGTGTTCTACGACGGCGGCGACGCCGCGGGCTTCGCCGCCGGCGGCGAGGTGCTCATTCAGCCCGACCCGGACGAGGACCTCAACCCCACCCACATCATCCTCAAGGCCTGCCGCTAGATGCTATAGGCTCTTCCTCAGCGCATCTGTGCCGCGTCCGAAGGATCGCGGC
>JACQPJ010000045.1 GCA_016207605.1 Elusimicrobiota bacterium | reverse complement strand
GGCCCCCAGCGTGAAGACGGCGCCCGTGATCGCGCCGACGGCCGCGGCCGTGACGCCGTCCACGAAGGCCTTGAGCTGCGGATTGCCGCCGTGCCTCTTGAACCAGGGAAACGGGATCACGACGAAGAGGTAGACGGGGAGGAACACGCCCAGGGCCGCCAGACATGCGCCGGCCAGCCCCGCGACGAGATAGCCGATAAAGGCCACCGTGATGACCACGGGCCCCGGCGTGATCATGGCGACGGCGACCGCGTCGAGGAACTGCGACTCGGTCAGCCAGCGGTAGTCCTGCACCACGCCGCCGTAGAGGAAGGGCACGATGGCCAGGCCGCTGCCGAACACGAAGGCGCCGGCCTTGGAGAAAAAGAAAAAAATCTTCCATAGCGTTTCTCCCGATGCGGGCGCCATGCCCTGAGGCGCCAGGAGGCCGATCCAAGGAACGGCCGCTTGGAGCCGTCCCGCCCAGGCGCGCGGCGGCGCGTAGACGAACAGCGCGAGAACGCCGGACAGCAGAAAAAGCGTCCCGATCTCGCGCCGCGTGACCGCGGTGAACGCGGCCATCGCCGCGTAGATCAGCCAGAGAAGCCGCCTCGGCCCGATCGTCGACGTCGTCAGCTTCCAGGCGGAGCGGATGATGATCCCGATGACGGCGGCCCCGACGCCGTAGAACAGCGCCTGCATCCAGCGCAGGCCTCCGAACCGGACGTAGGCCCAGCCGATCGCCACCACCATCAGGAAGGAAGGCAGGATGAAGGCGACGGCGACCAGCGTCGCTCCCCAAATCCCGCCCCGGACGTAGCCGAGCCCGATGGCGGTCTGCGCGGCCAGCGGACCCGGAGCGAGCTGGGCCAGCGCCAGGCTCAGCCTGAAGTCCTCCGCGGAGATCCAGCCGCGTTCCTCCACCAAGTCGCGCTCCATGGCGCCGATCAGGGCGATGGGGCCTCCGAAGCAGACGGCTCCGAGCTTGAGAAAGTAGAGGACGAGGCCGCGCAGGCTGCCGCGGGCTTGCGGCGCGTCGGTCGTCATCGTGGAAACCCGCCGCCACACTACTATTAACGGCCGTCGCGCCACAACCCTTCACGGCGAGCGCCGGGTCCTACCGCCGTTCGCGCGCGTCAAGCTGATCCGGCCGCCGATGAAAATTGAAGTACAATTGGACGAAGAGAGGACCGCCTATGAACGGACGCAAACCCCGCGAGCTTGCCGGCGTGTCGCATCTCGGCGGCAAAAAAACCAGCTACGGCTTCGCCTATGACCCGACGCTGTTGGAGGCTTTCCCGAACAAGAACCCGGAAAGCATCCAATGGGTCACCTGCGTCTGCACCGAGTTCACGTCGCTCTGTCCGCGCACCGGGCAGCCCGACTATGCGCGAATATTCATCAATTACATCGCGGGCAAAAAGATGGTCGAATCCAAGTCGCTCAAGCTCTACCTGTTCAGTTTTAGAAACCACGGCGACTTCCATGAGGACTGCGTTCAAAAAATCTGCGGCGACCTGCGCTCGCTTTTGCGGCCGCGGTATATCGAGGTGTTGGGCGAATTCACGCCCCGAGGGGGAATCGCCCTCTATCCCTTCGCAAGCAGCCACAACGGCGAGAAGGCCTTTGCGGAACTCCACCGCGAACGGCTCACGTCCTACGCGCCGGGAAAGTTTTCCATGCCGCTCGGGCGGCCTTACTGACGGCCGCCGTCTAAAATCGGTGGACGTGACAGGGATCGAACCTGCGACCTCTTCCTTGCGAAGGAAGCGCTCTCCCATCTGAGCTACACGCCCGACGGAGCGATTATAGCTAAAATAGCGCATGACCGAGGGTAACCGAGGAAATGGTTGCTCGATGGGGAGCAGGTAGAGCAGCCATGCCCCTCGCGCGCCTGCTCGCCTACGCCCGACGCCACCGCGGGACGATCTGGGCGGCGTCGGCCTGCTCGATCATCAATAAGATCTTCGACATCGCGCCGGAAGTGCTCATCGGCGTGGCGGTGGACGTGGTGGTCTCCGGGCGGACGCCGCTCTCCCGGCTGGGGATCGCCGACCGCGGCGCCCAACTCGCGGTCCTGGCGGCGCTGACGGTCCTGATCTGGGTCCTGGAGTCGACGTTCCAGTATCTCTATCAGCTGCGCTGGCGCCTGCTCGCGCAGACCCTCCAGCACGAGCTGCGCCTGGACGCCTGGCGGCACGTCCAGCGCCTGGACATGTCCTGGTTCGAGGACCGGCGCGCGGGCGACCTGACCGCGGCGCTCAACGACGACGTCAATCAGCTCGAGCGCTTCCTCGACAACGGCGCCAACTCCCTGATCCAGACCGCGGCGACCGTGGTCCTGATCGGGGGCATCTTCTTCTGGATCGCGCCGCAGGTCGCCGTGCTGGCCATGGCGCCGATCCCCTTCATCGTGGCCGGCGCGTTCTGGTACGAACGCCGCGCCGAGCCGCTCTACGCCGCCGTGCGCGAGCGCGCGGCGCTGATCTCCGCGCGCCTGTCCGGCGACGTCTCCGGCATCGCCACGATCAAGAGCTTCGCGGCCGAGGAGCGCGAGTTGGAGGCCGTGCGGCGCGACAGCCTCGACTACGGGGAGGCCAACGCCCGCGCCATCCGGGTCAGCTCCGCCTTCATCCCGCTCATCCGGATGGCGGTCTTGGCCGGGTTTGTCGCGACCCTGATCGTGGGCGGGCGCATGGCGATCGCGGGGACGCTGGCCGTGGGCTCCTTCGGGGTGCTGGTCTTCCTGACCCAGCGCCTGCTCTGGCCGCTGACCGGGCTGGCCGAGACGGTGGACCAGTACCAGCGCGCCATGGCTTCTACCAAACGCGTCCTGGATTTGCTGGACGCGCCCATCGCGCTCGACGAGCGGGGCGCGCGCTTAAGCCGCGCCGAGGTCCGGGGAGAGCTCCGCTTCGAGGACGTGCGCTTCTCCTACCCGGGCCGCGAGCCCGCGCTCTCCGGGATCGCGCTGACGGTGCCCGCCGGGACCACGGCCGCCTTCGTCGGCGCGACCGGCTCGGGCAAGACCACGCTCGCCAAGCTCGTCTTGCGCTTTCATGATCCACAGGCGGGGATCGTGCGGCTCGACGGCAGGGCGCTGACGACGCTGGACGCCCGGGATCTGCGCGCCGTCATCGGCTTCGTGAGCCAGGAGTCCTACCTCTTCCACGGCACCGCGCGCGAGAACATCGCCTACGGCGACCCCAGCAAGCCCTTCGCCGCCGTGGCCGCCGCCGCCAAAGCCGCGGAGGCCCATGACTTCATCTCCGCGCTCCCGCAGGGCTACGACACGCTCATCGGCGAGCGGGGCGTCAAGCTCTCCGGGGGCCAGCGCCAGCGCCTGGCGCTGGCGCGCGCGGTGCTCAAGGACCCCGCGATCCTGCTCCTCGACGAGGCCACGAGCGCGGTCGACAACGAGACCGAAGCGGCCATCCAGCGCTCGCTGGCGAGGATCGCGGTCGGGCGCACGACCTTGGTGATCGCCCACCGCCTCTCCACCATCGTCAAGGCCGACCGCATCTTCGTCCTGGACTCCGGCCGCGTCGCGGAAAGCGGCACCCACGCCGAACTTCTGGCGCGCGGCGGCGCCTACGCCGCGCTCTGGCGCGTGCAGACCGGAACTGAAACCGTCAGCGCGGCGCGGGCGGGCCGGGGGCCGGACGCGCCTTGAGCTTGCGCAGCTCGCGCTTGTAGAGGCGGCGGGCTTCGGAGTGCTCCTCGTTGCTCTCCGAGAAGATGTGCCCGCCGTGCGCGTCGGCCACGAAGTAGAGGGCGCGCGTGTCGGCGGGGCGCAGCACCGCCTGGAAGCTCCCCAGCCCCGGGCTGCAGATGGGGCCGGGCGGCAAGCCCGGGCGCCTGTACGTGTTGTAGGGGGAGTCGATCCTCAAGTCGTCCGTGGACAGGCGCCGCTTCCAATGCCCGAGGGCGTACTGGACCGTGGGATCGGCTTGGAGCGGCATGCGCCGCTTCAAGCGGTTGAGATAGACCGCCGCGATGATGGGCCGCTCCTGGGGCAGGACGGCCTCGCGCTCCACGATGGAGGCCAGCGTCAGCGCCTGCTCCAGCGTCAGGGCGGGCGCGGGGCGGGCCGCGGCGTAGGCCGCGCCGATGCGGCGTTCGAACTCCTCGGTCATGCGCGCGGCCGCGCGCTTGGCGCCGCCCCCCGGCACGAGGCGGTAGGTGGAGGGAAACAGGCGTCCCTCCAGGCGGCGGGACGCGGCCAAGTCCTGAAACTCGCGCGCGTCGGCCGCGCCGGCGGCGGCGAGACGCTCGGCGATCTGCGCCGCGCGCAAGCCCTCCGGGATGACGACCTTGACGTCGTCGGTCAGGCCCAGCGTCAGCCTGCGCACGACCGTGGTCGGCCACTCGTTGACGCGCAGGAGGTAGGAGCCGGGCATGAGGCGGCGCTCGAAGCCGGTCAAGCGCAGGAAAACGCGCAAAGCCAGGGACGAGGCGACCACGCGCTCGCGCGCCAGGAGCTCGGCGGTCTGGCGGGCGGAGAGACCCTCGGGGATTTCCACGCGAACCGGGGCCCCCGGGATGACGACGGCCCACGCCAGGAGCGCGAGGAGACCCGCGGCCAGGACGGCGAGGACGCGGCGGCGCATCAGGCCGCGACCCTAGGCCCCGAAGACGGGGTACTCGCCGAAGACGTCCTTGAGGGCGTTGGTGACTTCGCCGACGGTGGCGTAGACCTCGACGGCCTCGAGGATGAGGGGCATGAGGTTGGCTGGGCCACTCGCCGCCTCGGACAGGCGCCCCAGGGCCGCGTGAACCTTGCCGTTGTCGCGCTCGCGCCGCAGCGTCTTCAGGGCCCGGACTTGCCGGCGCTCCACGGCATGGTCGATCTTCAGGATGGGCGGCGGGGCGTGGCCGGTCTCGTGGAGGTTGACGCCGACGATGCGGCGGCGCTTGGCCGAGAGGTCGATCTCGAAGCGGTAGGCGGTCTCGGCGATCTCGCGGTGGAAGAAGCCCTTCTCCAGCGCGGGGATCACGCCGCCCAGCTCCCGGACGCGGGTCATGAGACCGACGGCGCGGCGCTCGACCTCCGCGGTGAGGCTCTCCAGGTAATAGGATCCGCCGAAGGGGTCGGGCGTGTCCGTGATTCCGGTCTCGAGGGCGAGGACCTGCTGGGTGCGCAGGGCCAGCATCACGGCCTCGTCGGTGGGCAGGGCCAGCGCCTCGTCGAAGGAGTTGGTGTGCAGGCTCTGCGTGCCGCCCAGCGCCGCGGCCATGGCCTGGAAGGCCACGCGCGCCAGGTTGTTCAAGGGCTGCTGGGCGGTCAGCGAGACGCCGGCCGTCTGACAGTGCATCGGCAGCATCCAGGAAATCTCGCGCTTGGCGCCGAACTCGCCGCGCATGAGCTTGGCCCAGATCGAGCGGGCCGCGCGAAGCTTGGCGATCTCCTCGAAGAAGTCGTTGTGCACGTCGAAGAAGAAGGAGAGCTGGGAGGCGAAATCGTCCACGGCCAGGCCGCGCTTGACCAGGCGCTCGACGTAGTCGCGCCCGTCGGCGAGCGTGAAGGCCAGCTCCTGGACCGCGTCGGCCCCGGCTTCCCGGATGTGATAGCCGGAAATGGAGATGGGATAGAAGCGCGGCACCTCGCGCACGCAGTGCTCGATGGCGTCGAGCACGAGGCGCATCGAGGGCTCCGGCGGGTAGAGGTACTCGTTCTGCGCGATGTACTCCTTGAGGATGTCGGTCTGGCAGGTGCCGCGCAGGCGCTTGAAGGGCACGCCCTGCTTGCGGGCCACGGCCAGATACATGCACAGGACGATCGGCGCGGGCAGGTTGATCGTCATGGACGTCGAGACCTTGGCCAGGTCGATGCCCGAGAAGAGGATCTCCATGTCGGCCAGGCTGTCCACGGCCACGCCCTCGCGGCCCACCTCTCCCAGCGAGCGCGGGTCGTCGGAATCCAAGCCCATCAACGTGGGCAGGTCGAAAGCAGTCGAGAGCCCCGTCTCGCCATGCGCGAGCAGGTACTTGAAGCGCTCGTTGGTCTCCTTGGCGGTCTTGTGCCCCGCGAACATGCGCATGGTCCACGGCGAAATCCGGTAGCCGGAGGACTTCAGGCCCCGCGTGAAGGGGAACTGCCCCGGCCGGCCCAGCTCCGCGAGCAGGTCGCGACCCTGGAGATCGCGCTCGTCGTACTCCCGCTTGACGGGGATGCCCGACAGCGTCGTCGGGTCGGCGGGCGAGGCGACCGGCGCCGCGGGCGCGCTCACGGGGCCTCCAATTCCACGCGCACGAACTGGTGCTTGCCCGTCTGAAGGACGAAGCTCGCGGGCGAACTCACGGGCTCGTCCGCCGCGGCCTTGGCGCCGTCTATTTTCACGCCGCCCTGGGCGATCAGACGCCGCGCCTCGCCCCGCGACTTCACCCCGCCCGCGCGGAGGACGATCTCGGACAGAGATAATCCCGAAGCCATCTTCTCAACGCGCAGCTCGGTTGGAAGCTCCTTCTTGGAAAACGTGCTCTCGAAATAAGCCCGAGCCTCATCGGCGGCTTTATCGTCGTGAAAACGCGCGACCAACGAGCGCGCCAAAACTTTCTTGGCTTTCATGGGATGTTCGGCCTTCATCGCGTTCAAATCCTTGTCCGTCAAAAGCTCGTAATACTGCATCATCAAGGCATCGGAAACCTTCATCGTCTTTCCAAACATCTCATTGGGCGCATCATTCAAGGCGATCGCATTTCCATACGACTTCGACATCTTTTTCTCCCCGTCAAGCCCCACCAAGAGGGGGAGGGTCAAGGCGACCTGCTGTTCCTGGCCCGCGTCCTGCTGCATGCGCCGGCCCATCAGCAGGTTGAGGAGCTGATCGTTGCCGCCCAGCTCCACGTCCGCCTTGATCGCGACCGAGTCGTAACCCTGAAGAAGGGGGTAGAGAATCTCGAGCAAAGTCAGCGGCGAGTTCTGCGCCACGCGCGCCTTGAAATCCTCGCGCGAAAGCAACTGCTGGACCGTGTGCCGCTTGAGAATCTCCAAGAGCCCCTCGCGCATCATCGGGGCCAGCCATTCGGAGTTGAAGCGCAGCTCCGTCTTCGCGCGGTCCAATATCTTGAACGCCTGCGCTTGGTACGTCTTGGCGTTCTCCGCGACCTGCGCCGCTGTCAGCGTCGGCCGCGTCGCGTCCCGCCCCGAGGGATCGCCGACCATGGCCGTGAAGTCCCCGATGATGAGCACCGCCGTGTGCCCCAAGTCCTGGAACTGCCGAAGCTTGGTGAGAACAACGGAATGCCCCAGGTGCAGGTCCGCGCTGGTCGGATCCACTCCCAGCTTGACGCGCAAGGTCCGACCCGAAGAAAGCTTGCGCGCCAGCTCGTCCTCGCTGACGAGCGAGACGCAACCGCGCTTCAAGAGAGCGAGTTTAGCCTTGATGTCCACGGGAACACGATATTACAAGAAATCGTAGGGGTCCGCGTCGAGGGAGAGGCGGACCGCGGAGGGAACGCGCCAGGCGCGGGCGGCGGCCAGGCAGGTCTCGACTTGCTCCGGAGCAAGCTTGACCAGGAGCTGCCAGCGGGCGCGGCCGCGGTCGACGCGCAGCTACGCGGGGGCCGGGCCGACCACGTCGGCTTGGGGCACGGCGCGCAGGGCCTCGGCGAGGGAAGACGCGGCGGCCGCGGCCTGGGCGTCGTCCTTGGCGGCGATGACGGCGCGAACGAGCGCGGACGCGGGCGGATAGCTTAGGTCGCGGCGGGAGGCAAGCTCGGCGTCGGCCCAGGCGGCGTAGTCGCCGGCGGCGGCACCGGCCACGGCGGGATGGTCGGGCGAGAGGGTCTGGACCACGACCTCGCCGGGCTTGTCGGCGCGGCCCGCGCGGCCCGCCACCTGGTACAAGAGCTGCATCGTGCGCTCGGAGGAGCGGAAGTCGGGCATGTGCAGCATGGTGTCGGCGTCCACCACGCCGACCAGGGTCACGTCCGGGAAGTGGAAGCCCTTGGCGACGAGCTTGGTGCCGACCAGGACGTCGGCCTGTCGCGCGAGGAATTGGTCGTAGATCTTCTGCTCGTGCCGGCGCTCCTTGGACACCGTGTCGCGGTCCATGCGCAGGACGCGCGCGCCGGGGAAGCGGCGCCTGACCTCGGCGGCGACCTTCTGGGTGCCCACGCCCGAGACGCGCACCGCGGCGTCCCCGCAGCGGCCGCAGCGCGCGGGCGGCGGCCAGGTCTTGCCGCAGTGATGACAGACCAGCTTCCAGCCCTCAGCCGATTGATGCTGAATTTTTGCCACGCCGCAGCCGGGACAGCGGTCGATCCAGCGGCACTTGTGGCACATCGTGAGCGTGGCAAAGCCGCGGCGGTTGACGAGAAGGATGACTTGCTCGCGTCTGGACAGCCGTTCCTTGACCGCCTCGGCAAGCTCGTCGGAGAGGACCTCGCCAAAGCGCGCGGGGGAAAGCACCCGCACGGGCGGGCGCGCGCAGACGCCCACGCGCTGCGGCATCGCGACGAGCTCGGCCTCGCCGCAGCGAGCCATGTCCCAAGCCTCGATGGAGGGCGTCGCCGAGCCCAGAACCGCCAGCGCGCCGAAGGCGCGGGCGCGCTCCAACGCGACGTCGCGGGCGTGATAGGCGGGGGCGGGCGTGTCCTGCTTGAAGGACTCGTCCTGCTCCTCATCGAGCACGACGAGACGCAGGTCCTTGAAGGGCAGGAGGACCGCGGAACGCGCGCCGACGACCACCTTCACGTCGCCGCGAGACACGGCCAGCCAGGTCCTGCGGCGCTCGGCCGGGGTCCGGCGTCCATGCCAGAGCGCGACGGGGACATCGAGCGAGGCCGCGAACTCGTCGAAGAACGGCGTCGTAAGAGTGATCTCGGGAACGAGAAAGAGCGCCTGCCCGCTCTCGGCCGCGGCGCGGCGGATGAGGCGCAAATACACCTCGGTCTTGCCGGAGGCGGGCACGCCGAAGAGCACGACGCGGGCGTGAAGGTGGGCGTCGAGAAGAGCGCCAAGGCGGTCCAAGGCGCCGCTCTGGCCCATTGTCAGCTCGAAAGGGACGCGGCGGCATCGCGCGCCAGGGTTGGGGGCGATCGCCACGGGCTCGTCCAGGGATTTGACGTACGGCGGCAGGAGGGCCTTGACGCTCTCGCCGATGGGCGCGCCGAAACGGCGCGAGAGGAAGCGCGCGCACGCGACCGCCTCGGCCGAGAGCGCGGGCCGGCCGTCGAGACGCGCCTCCAGATCCTTCAGAGGACGGCCGGGCTCGCCCTCAAAGACCGAAAGAACGACGCCGACGGCCCGACGCGGGCCGAAGGGCGCGCGCACGCGCTCGCCCGCCGCGACGGCCATGCCCTCCGGGACGCGGTAGTGGAAGGCCCGAGGCAGGGGGACGGGAAAAACGACCTCGGCGATGCGCACGGGCCTACTTCGTCGCCGTGAACACGAAGTGGGGCGGGAGGTTGCGCAATTCGAACTGCGTGCGGACCTTGGAGAAATGATCCTTCAGGAGCGGGATGAGATGGGTCGTCACCTGGTAGGCCACGAAACGCCCGCCCGGGCGCAGGAGGGCGGCGGTCTTGGCCAGGAGCGCGCGCCGCTCCGGCTCCGAGAAGAAGGCGAAGGGCACGCCGGAGACCACGACGTCCGCGGGGCCGACGCCGCGCTCCGCCAGGATGCGGTCGATTTCGCGCACGTCGCCGCGGACGAGGGCCAGGCGCGGGTCGCGGAGCGCCTGGAGGCCGCGGAAGAGCTCCGCGTTGAACTCGACGGCGATCAGGCGCGCGTCGGGGCGCAGCGCCTCCAGGATGCGCCGGGTCATGACGCCCCGGGCCGCGCCGTACTCGACGACGGTCCGGACGCCGTCGAGGCGCATGGCCTTGACCGCGCGCTCGACCAGGTACCGGCTCGAGGGCGTCACGGCCGCCACGCCGGGATCCTCCAGGAAGGCCTTGATGTAGCCCAGGTCGAACTGGCTTCGGCGCGGCTCGCGCGGGCTCACGGCTTGGAGAGCTCCTCGCGCAGGCTTTTCATGTCGCTCCAGACGTCGCGCTTGAGGTCGGGGTTGCGCAGGAGCGCGGCCGGATGGAAGGTCGGCAGGAGGAGCACCGGCGGCGCGCCCTCGCCGGGGTCGTAGCTGCGCCAGCGGCCGCGAATCCGAGTGATGGGGGTCGCGTCCTGGAGCAGGACGCGCGCCGCCACCGCGCCGAGGGTCACGATCACGCGCGGGCGCAGCGCGCGGATCTGAGCGTCCAGCCAGCCGCGGCAGGCCGCGATCTCCTCCGGCGAGGGGGGACGGTCGTTGCCGCGCTTTTCCGGGTCGGTCGGGTCCGTCATCGGATGGCACTTGACGATGTTGGCGATGTAGACGGCCGCGCGCGAGAGGCCGATCGACTCCATGATCTTGTCCAGGAGCTTGCCCGAGCGCCCCACGAACGGCTCGCCCTGGTGGTCCTCGTCGAAGCCCGGCCCCTCGCCCACGAACATCACCCGCGCCTGCGGGCTGCCCACGCCGGGCACCGCCTGGATGCGCGCCGCGCCCAGCGGACAGCGCCGGCAGGCCGCGATTCCGGCGGCCAGCTCCGCCAGGACCTCCGCCGCGGGGCGGGAAGCCGCGGGCACGGGCGAAGGCGCGGCCGTCCAGTCGGAATCGTCGGACAACGCGACCCGGCGCCTCAGGGCGCGGGTCAAGTCCTTGAGATCCTCTCGCGCGGTCAAGACCGGGGGCTATTCGGCCGGGACGTCCGCCGCGACCTCGGCCACGGCCGCCTTCTTGAGATCCTTCCACTCCACGCGGCCGCTGAGGACCTCGCGCAGGGCCAAGTCGAGCAGCTCCGCCGGAGTCAGGTGGCGGTTTTCCTCGCGCTTCTTGAGCTCCTTGGCCCAGAGCGCGGCCATGGGGATGGCGGAATACTTGCCCTTCCCGAAATTCAAGATCATCTCCTCGGTGCTCTTGCGCTCCAAGGCGTCCTTCGCGGCGGCGTCCTTCTTGGCCATAAGGCTCTCCTCTGGTGCTAGGTTCGCGGCGTGGCGGGCGCCAATCGCGCAAGATCAAGGCGCCGGGCGCGCAGCGACTCCGCCGTCAGGATGCAGGAAATCTGGGACACGGCCTTCTGCAGGTCGTCGTTGACCACGACGTAGTCGTAGTCCTTGGCCGCGGCCAGCTCGCCGCGCGAGTTGGCGAGGCGCTTGGCCACCTCCGCGCGCGGATCGCGGCGGTGCGCCAGGCGCGACTTGAGCGCGGCCAGCGACGGCGGCAGGACGAAGACGAGGACCGCGTCGGGATGCCGGCGCCGGACGGCCGCCGCGCCCTTGACGTCGATGGTGAGCGCCACGTTCCGCCCGGCGCGGAGCGTCTCCTCGACGAAGCGGCTCGGCGTGCCGTAGTAGGCGTCGTGCACCACGGCCCACTCGAGGAACTCCCGGCGGGCGATCCGGCGCCGGAACTCCTCGCGGCTGAGAAAGAAGTAGCTCCGGCCCTCGCGCTCTCCGAGACGCGGGGGACGGGTGGTGCAGGACACCGAGGCGCGCAGGTCCTTGCGCAAGGCGAGCAGGCGGCGGCAGATCGTGGTCTTGCCCGCCCCGGACGGGGCGGAGATGATGAGCAGAGCGCCTTTCCTCATTAAGCCGGGGATTATATCGAAATAACGGCGTGAAATGCTAGGATCGCGCCGATGTCACGGAGCCCTCGCGCCGCCCTCGTCTGCGTGGGCAGCGAACTGCTGGCGGGGCAAGTCAACACGCACCAGGCCTGGCTCTCCCTCCGGCTGCGCGGCGCGGGCTTCGACGTGGTCGGCGAATCCTCCGTTCCCGACGACGCCGCGGCGATCTCCGCCGCGATCCGCCGGAGCCTGAAGGCGGCCGACGCCGTCCTGGTCTGCGGAGGGCTGGGGCCCACCTTCGACGACCTGACGCGCGAGGCCGCCGCCGCGGCCCTGGGGCGGACCCTGCGCCTGGATCCCGGGCTGTGGGCCCGCATCCGCGCGCGCTTGCGGCGCGACCGCGCTTGCGTGCCCGAGGAGAACAAGCGCCAGGCTTTCGTCCTCTCCGGCGCGAAAGTCCTGTCCAATCCCAACGGCTCCGCGCCCGGACAGATGATCGCCGCGCGCGGCAAAACCCTGGCCCTCCTGCCCGGTCCTGCGCCCGAGATGTGCCCGATGTTCCAGCGCGCCGTCCTGCCCGCCTTGAGGCGCCGCCACGCCCTGGGAATCTTCCCGGCGGCGTTCACCGCGCGCCTCTCCGGCGTGCCCGAGTCCGTGGCCGACGAGCGGCTCGCGCCCGTGCGCGCGCGCTGGCCGCGGGCGCGCTTCACGATCTTGACGGCCGGAGGCGAGGTCTCCTTCCACGCCTCCTTGACGACCGGCTCTCCCGCGGAGGCGCGGCAAGCCCGCGCGGCCGTGCGCCGCGACGTGCTCGCGGCCGTCGGGGAGTTCGCCCACGGCGAGGGCGAGGCCACGCTGGAGTCGGCGCTGGGCGCGCGGCTCAAGGCCAAAGGCCTGAGCTTGGCTGTCGCCGAGTCCTGCACCGGCGGGCTGCTGGGGGAACGCATCACCGCCGTCGCCGGCTCCTCGGACTATTTCCGGGGCGGCGTGATCGCCTACGCCAACGACGTGAAGGTCCGCCGCCTGGGGGTGCCCGCGCGTCTGCTGGCGCGCCATGGGGCCGTGTCGGAAGAATGCGCGCGCGCCATGGCGCGGGGCGTCCGGCGCGCGGTCGGCGCGGACCTCGGCCTGGCGGTCACGGGCGTGGCAGGTCCGGGAGGGGGGACGAAAACCAAACCCGTCGGCCTGGTCTTCGTGGCGGCCGCGGGCCCCGGACGCAAGGAGGCCGCGCGCCGGCTCGAGATCAACGGCCCGCGCGAGGCCGTGCGCCAGCGCGCGGCGACGGCGGCCCTGCGCTTCGCCTTCGATCAGGTATAATCCTCGCCCAGTGACCGAGCCTAAGCGAGGAAATGGTTGCTCTATGCGGAGCAGGTAAAGCAACCATGAAAAAAGAAGTCGCCGCTCTCTGCTGGCGCCTGGGCATCGGCGATCCCCGCTTCGTCGAGATCGAGTCCAAGTGGCGCGTCGAGCCCGCCATGGCCGAGGCCATGCGCCGCCACCTGGGCAACGGCATCATCGACGCTGTGGACCGCGGCCATTTGATCTGCCAGTACCAGAAGGTAAGTTCTCCGTGGACCTGGGCGACGCCCATCTGGAGCCCTCCCTCGACCGCATCTGCGCGTTCCACATCAATCCCCGCGGCCCTCATTCCCTGTCCACCTTCTGGGAGTACGAAAACGAGGTCAAGGCGGACTCCTTGGAAGCCAAGCTGCACGGCCTCCACCGCCTCAAGGAATTCGACGTCGCCCTGGCCCGCCGCTTCAAGCTCAAGCCCGAACGCCTCGACAAGTACCGCCGCTGCGCGAGCTGCTTCCTGCCCGCCGCGACGCTCAACAGCGGAGAAAAAACGGCTCGCACCGAAAAAAGCTTCGCAGGCGCCGCGCCGCGTTTTTAACCGTCCGACGCGCTGATCTTCTTTTTGAGTCGGTCGCCGACCCAAATAAGGGCAAGCGAGCCCAGGAAGACGGACAGAAACCCGAAGGCCCACGGCAAACTCATTATGGATCCGTCTGCAATCAGGAGCACGAAGCAAAACAGTCCAACAACGAGCCCCAGGAAGCCGACGGCTCTGAACACCGGGGCGGCGATTTTGTAGAAAATCATCCTGGGGCCGAAGATAGCATATAAAGCTCTTATCCCGGAACAAGTTGGAGCCGGCGCCGCGTTCAATCATGTTACAATCCTTTGGATGCGGCCTTTCCCTCGTCTTTGGGCAACTGTGGAATGGACACCGTTGACCGCGATCCTGCTTTCGCTCTGCCTCGCGTCTCGAGCGAGCGCCGCGGCCGGTAAAAGCGATTATGCCGTGCGCGTCACGCTCCGCGTCATGCCGCCGATCGATCGCGAGGCGCTCAACGACGATTTCCAGGAAGCCGTCGTCCTAAAAGAAACGGCGAAGTTCTGGGAAATCAAGGCGACTCTCCACCCCGACCGATCCATCCCGATCCAAGCCAATCCCAACTGGCGGCGGGACGACGCGGGGATGACCGAGTACCTCAAGCCCGGCCCGTCAACGAACTGGGACGAAAAGCTCCGGCAAGACATCCTTGCCGAATTGAAGGAAGCCGGAATCGATCCGGAGGCGATGGACGACAAAGAGCTGGTCGAGAAGGTCGCGCATTGGGCGCACCGGCGCGCCAAATACTTGGACAAGATGTCCGGCTCTCACGATGTCTATTTTCCAAACGGCGAACCCCAGATTCTGCCGGGATTGGAACCACATTTCGAAAGAGGAAAAGGCAGCTCGGATTGGAGCGACGCCCAGCAGTTCGAGCATGTCGTGCTGGGCAAATCGATGTTCTACCATCGCACTACGGGCAGCTGCACGTCTTACGCGACTTACCAAGCGACGATCCTGCGCGCGCTGGGAATTCCGACCCGGATCATCATCGCGATCCCGATCCTCGACGCGTCCGATCCGACGCAGCTCAAGCTGCTCTCCGGAATCCGAGACTCGAACGTCCGGCAAGCGGTCGTCCAGGCCGCTTCAGAGGCGGGGGAATCGTTTAACTCTCATACCTTCAATGAAGTTTATGTTGGGAAGCGCTGGGTCAGGCTCAATTACAATCGACTGGGCCAGCCTATCCTAGATCCCAAACTCTTGGGCCTGATGGTCCACGTCAAGACCTTCAATGATCTGGCCGAAGCAAACCTCGCTCAATCCTGGGGGCTTCGTTTCGGGCTGGGCCGGAAAGACGATGTGTTCCGCTGGAACAATCCCTATACCGCTTTGAAAATTTCGGACTCCGGATTTTCGACGCAAGCCGCTCGCGCGCTCAAGAATGCCGGGTCCGGGAATGCGTCCTCTCGCCCCGCGGTGACGGCCGGCGAGTCGATCATCCCCAAGGGAATGGACCTGCGTCTTCGCTACGACGCCGATCTCAACGGCCTGAAGAATCGCGCCGGCTTCAATCACCACGGCCGGCGCATCCCGGATGTCGTGATTTTCAGTTTGACGAACGCGGATGGCGCGAGCGCGGATTTCTGGCTCTACGGCCCGAAAACTCCGGCCGGCGGCAGGCAGGAGGACACGCTCCTCTTCACGGCCAAGAACGAGCGCGAGACCGTCTTTTATCCTCTTGAGCAGGTCGTGAAAAACCGGCCCCAGGATTTAATGGAGCTGTTCAAAAGCGCGGAACTCCCCGATAAGCTCTACAAACGAATTTCAGATCGGCTGTCGCCTTTCCTGCCGTCCGCGGCCGGCCGGACGGCGCTTCCCGACCCGTCGCTCGTCCCTGACTGGATCGACCGCGCGACTCTCGTCGCGGGGAGAATCGATTTGACGACCAGCGACGACGGCCGCGAGGACTTTATCTGGCCCGGGCGAGTCGAGGCCGGCGACGCGCGCGGCAATCGCGCGATCTTCGCCGTCCAAAAGGATGGAAGCGCGATGCTTGCCTTTGCGTGGAAAGGCGAGCCCCAATCCCGCCATCATTACTACGTCCTCCCGGAAATCCTCGCGACATATCCGGACGAGCTCGCGGAACTGGTCAAGGCCGTCAAGCTCCGGGATACGCTCAACGCCCACGATCAGGGCGTCGTGAGACGTTTTCTCTCCCGCTTTGCGCCGGCGCCGGGCAACCCCTAAATCCGGCGCCGCGTCGCATTTTTAACCAAAAGTTTACTTGTATCTGCCGCATTAGATTACAATCCTGCTGATTCAATTCGCGTGCTTGCTTTTGGCTGTGATGCCTGTTAAACTACTCCTATGACTGCTTTACAAGCGACATCTGAGGTTTTTTGGACGGCCTTCAAGGCGCTTCCTCCAGGGGCTAGGGAAAATTTTCTGGACCGGCTCATGGTGGATCGCCGCGTTCGGCGGGAGCTTGAGGACCGCCTCGACAACGAGGCTGCGGATCACGCCCTGAAAGAGCCGGGGCGAGTGACTTGGGGCGCGTTGAAGAAGGACCTGAAAGCGTAGCGCCGACGCCGTGTCCTATCGGGTCGATTTCACTCCTTCCGCCGCGCGCACCTTTAAGAAATTACCGCCTCAACTTCAAAGCCGTCTGGCGCCGAAAATTGACGCTTTATCCTTGAACCCCAGACCGCACGGTGTGGAAAAGCTGGCCGGTCAAGATGGCCGCTATCGCCTACGGGTCGGGAACCATCGCGTCATCTATATCATCGCAGACGCCTTGCGCGTCGTCACCATCGCGCTGATCGGCCATCGCCGCGAAGTGTATCGCTGATCGGACGAGCAAGCGGGTTGATTTTCTTGCTTCGCGGGTCCAAGTTTCATAAAATCACTTAGATATGATCACGAAAGAAAACAAAGCGGACATCGTCAAGAAGCACGGCAAGGGCGCCGGAGACACCGGGGAAACCCCGGTCCAGGTCGCCCTGCTCACGGAGCGCATCAAGCAGCTCTCCTCCCACCTCAAGGCCCACAAGAAAGACTACTCGTCCCAACG
>JACQPJ010000044.1 GCA_016207605.1 Elusimicrobiota bacterium | reverse complement strand
CGCGTCAGCGTCGTGCTGCGCACGACATCGCTCAAGAATCGGCCGGCCTCCCGCGCCTCCGGGGAAATGGGACCCGCCGGCGGGAGGTGCAGGTACGTGATCGGCGATGGGGCGGGCTGCGCGGCCGGCGCAGACGCGGGGGGGGCAGTCACGGCGGGCGGCGCGGCGGCCGAGGAAGGCAAGAAATCCGCGATTCGCCGGGCGGACTCCAGCGCTCGGCGCGCCGCGAGCTCCCGCGCGCGCGCCTGCTCGCGGCGGAAGTGCGCGACGGCGAGCCGATGGAACGGCGCCCACGCTAGAGCCAGATAGCGCCGTTCCAGGTCCGGAGGCGGAGGATTGATGTCGGCCAGGCTGTAGAACTCTCTTAGAAGATTTTGAAGAGCCTCGGCGACGGCCTCCGTCTTCGCCTTCAGCAGGGCTTTGAGCCGGAGCGCCCGTTGGCCGTCCGGCAGTTTCAGCGCGCGCTGGAACGCCCTTCTTTCCGCCTCCGTGCCTTCAACGGTCCGGGCCAGCGCCTGGCAGGCCTCGAAACGACCGAAGAATCCGGACGGATCATTCTTGAAGACGCCCCAGTAAAATCGGCCCACCTCGGGGTCGGCCCGCAGGCGGTCATTGGCGTACCGGACCTCCTCGACGCCGGCGCACGGCTCGGCCGGGATTCTCAGCCATATGGCCTGAGCGTAGATCAAGGGGGGCAGCCGCTCCAGCATGCGGCCCTGGACCTCCCTTCTCACGGCCGTCTGGAATCCTTGATCCAGCGGCGGAGGATCCAGCGGTGGAAGATCCGGCGGCGGCAGTCCGGGATCGGCCTGGACGCGTCCGAGCAGGGCCGCCCACAAGACGAACCCGAGCCGGAAGAAAGCCGTCGGATGACGATGTCGAATCATATGCCTTTCCTCCTTTTTTAGGCCGAGCCCTGCGGAATGCGCTCCATGGCGCGGAGCATGGCCCGCCAGCTCTCCAGCGCGGCCTTGTAGTCGGCGCGGTGGGCGGCCAGCCGCGTGTCCCACTCCCGGCGCAGGTCCGCGGTCCACTCCTCGCGGCGGCGGCGGCGCTCGGCGCGGGCTTGGACGTATGCCTCATGCGCCGCCTGCAGCCGGGCGGAGCCGGCCTCCAGGCGCCGGGAGATCTTCTCCCACATCCGGTCGGAGGCCCGGGCCGCGGCCAGGCGCCGGGCTACGAGCTCCTTCTGCACCTCCAGGCGGGCCCGAAGGATCAGGGGCTCGGGCGTGCGCTTGAGCCTCCAGGCCTGGCCGGTCCAGCGCAGGAGATTGATCCACCACTTGGTCGCGTCGAACTGCCACCAACGGTGGCCGTTGCGGTAGTCGGCCTGGAACTTGTGATGGAAGTTGTGGTAGCCCTCGCCGAAGGTGAGGGGCGCCAGCCACCAGGAGTCGCGCGCCGTGTCCTTGAGCGAGTAGGGCCGCGCGCCGTAGAGGTGGGCCAGCGAGTTGATGAAGAAAGTGGTGTGGTGCACCAGCACGACGCGCAGGAAGCCGCCCCAGAGCAGGCCGCCGACGGGGCGGCCCTGGATCAGGCCGATATAGGTGGGCAGGGCGAAGGTGAAGACGATCACGATCGGCAGGTACCAGCGGTGCTGCCACATCACGAGCGGGTCCTTGGCCAGGTCCGGCACGTTGCGCTCCCGGGTCTTGGCGTCGCGCGTGTCCTTGAAGAAGATCCAGCCCATATGGGCGTAGAGGCCGCCCCGAAGGATGTTGTAGGGATCGCCCGCGGTGTCCACGAAGCGATGGTGACTGCGGTGGTCGCCGGCCCAGCTCAGGACCGAGTTCTCGACCGCGGCCGCGCCGAAGAGCAGGTAGAAGAGCTGGACCGCCTTGGAGCAGTCGTAGGAGCGGTGCGAGTAGTAGCGGTGATAGCCGCCGGTGACGGAGACGCTGGTCAGCGCGAACATCACGATGAAGTTGGCGACCTCCAGCCAGGTCACCCCGTGGTTCCAGGCGTAGAAGAACGTGCCGACGAAAGCCGCCAGCGGCGTGACGACCAAAAAGACCGCGTTGACCCAATCGATGGGCCGCCGGGCGCCGGAAAAGGAAGCATTCGCGTTCACGAGTCCTAGTTTACTACTTTACGGCCATGCGCGCGCCCCTCGACCCCGCCCGCAAGGCCTCCTACGCCCTGGTGGTCCTGGGGCTCTTCGCCGTCGCGCGCTGGGACCTGGGCGCCTGCCTGCTGGCCGGGCTGTTCGCCTACCTTCTTCTGGACCTGACCGAGCGCCTCCTGCGCGAGGCGGGGGTCCGGCCCCTGGCGGCGCGCGCCTGCGCGGTCGTCCTGTTCCTGGTCGTGGCCGTCCTGCTCTCGCTCATCCTGATCTCCTTCACGCGCCTGGGCCTCTCCCGCCTGCCCCTCCTGCTCGACCGGCTCCTTCCGCGCCTGGATGGGACGGCCGACCGCTTCGGCCTGAGCCTGCCCATCGACAGCGCCGCGGACCTGCGCGCCTACGTCCTGGACGCGGCGCGGGAGAACGTGCGCTCCATCACGGCGACGAGCGGCGTGCTCACGCACGGCTTCTTCCGGATCCTGCTCGCCGTCGCCGCGGCCCTGGCCAAGTTCCTGGCCTCCCGCGCGGCGGACCCGCCCGCGGCGCACTTCCACTCCGCGCTCTCGCGCGAATGCGCCGCGCGCGGCGCGCGCCTCTGGGCCAGCTTCGAGCTGGTCGCCGGCGCCCAGGTCCTGGCCGCCGCCCTCAACGCGGCCGCGACCGCGGCCTTCCTCTTCGCGGCCGCCGTGCCCTTCCGGACCGTCCTCACGCTGGCCACCTTCGTCTGCGGCATGGTCCCCGCGGCGGGCGCCTTCGCCAGCGGCGCGCTGGTCGCCGCCGCCGCCCTCACGCGCTCGCCCCAGCTCGCCCTGGCCGCGGCGGTCTTCCTGCTCCTCTGGCACAAACTCCGGCACGTCGTGGCCGGACGCATCGCGGGCGGCCGCGCCGACCTGCCCCTGTGGGCCGTGCTGATGAGCCTGCTGGCGGGCGACGCGCTGATGGGCGTGCCCGGCCTGATCCTCGCCCCGACCTTGCTGCACTACGCGCGCGAGGAGCTGCGCGCCCTGCCCGAACCCGCGCCGTGAAGGCGGCCGCGCTCCTCGCCGCCCTGGCGCTGACGGCGGCCCCGGCGGAGGCGTTCTGGCTGGGGCCCCGCGCGCAAAGCCGCCGGCTGGACGCGCCGATCGCCGTGGACGGCCGCGACGCCGACTGGCCCCCGGACGGCGACGAGGCGGAGGGCCTGCGCTACCTCTTCGCCAACGACTCCGAGCGGCTCTGTCTCCTGCTCTCGCCCCACACCAAGGACGGCCGCGTCCAGATGGCGGGGCTCAACGGCCAGGACTTCACCCTCTGGCTCGACCCCAAGGGCGGCAGCCGCCGCGCCCTCGGACTGCGCCTGCCGCCTCCCGAGCGCGGCGACCCCGCCGCGCCCCGCCCCGCCGAGGCCGTCGGCCTCGACGCCGAAGGCGTGCGCGCCGCCGACGCCGAACTGCGCATGGGCCCCGTCCTCAACCGCGGCGCCTTCGAGGCCTGCATCCCCCTGAAATGGCTCGGCCCGTCCCCGCCTAAAAAAATCGGCGTCGGCTTCGCCGTCTCCGCCCTGGCCGCCGCCAAGCGCCCCCGCCCGGACCCCCGCCGCCCCCACGACCTCGACGACGCCCTGTCCCCGCTCTTTCTGTGGGTCCAGGTCCGCCTCGCGCCGGCTATTTGAAGCCGGGAGGACCGCCCGCGGGGTTTTCCAAGCCTGGAGCGGGTCCCCTCTGCCGATCTCGAGCCCTCGGCCCCGCGGTGAAATCGATCGGCACCACGCGCTCGGCAGGCGCAGGGGGAAAAAGCTCTTCCGCCGCGGCGTCCGAAACGTCCGTGAGGTTCCCAATATCTAAATAGACCGCCGCCCCGTTGGAAAGAGTGACGGCGAGCACGCCTTGCTCCTCGGCCGGGCGAAGCCCCGTGATGGTCACGCCAGGGCCGCCCTTGTAGAGCGCAAGCTCATTATGAGTCCGCCTTTGCTGCCCTTGCGCGGAAATCTTTTCCACCCCGCCGTCGGCGAGCGTGCGATACGTGTTTCCAGCCCTGTCGCCGACCTGCACGGGCCTAAACGCATCCTCGGCGCGGGCGATGAGTACGTTGAACTCGCGCGTGAGATCATCCGTCCCGACACCCGCGGACCGCGCCAGCCTCAGGTATCCTTTGGCCGCCGCGATGGCGTCCGCGAGATCCCCCGCCTCGAGCAGATGTCGGACGTGGTCCAAGGCGTGTATCCACGCGTCGGACTTTCCCGAATGGAAGAACTCGTCAGCCAGGCTCTTGGATTGCGCGGCAAGCCGTAAAGACGTCTGCCGCGGGATCTCCGGCTCGGCGGCCGTCGCGACCACCTCCCCGCTCCGAAGAGACAACTCCACCCTCTCGTCGTTGGAGAAGCGCACCACGATCGTTGCGCGGCCCTCGTCCACGTCCAGCGCGGCGATGCTCACGCCAGGACGCTCCAGCGAAGAAAAGCCCTGGCGCGTCCAGTCCACGTCTTGCTCGGGCGTCGTCTTTTGGATCCCGCCGTCAAGGAGCGCACGGTATTTGTTTCCAGCCTTGTCGCTGGTCGCGATGGGAGACGATTCCAACGGAACCTCGCTCGCGCCGACAGCCGGAGCGCGCGGGCGGCTCCCCAAATACGTGAAGCCTTCCGGCGTCCGGGGCCACGTTGTCAGCGGACGCCCCTCGCGGCGAACCTCGTCGCCAACCAAGGTATAAACGAACTGAGAGACGGGCGTCACCTCATAATAGCGCTCAGCCGCCTTCGCCAGCCCATGAAACGAGCCGTCGGGCATGCGCACGACGAATGCATCCTGGTCCATGGCTAAATGCGTGGCTTGATCTTTCACATCCTCCAGGCGCAAGCCGTCGAACATCTCTCCGGAAGTCTCGACGTCTGAGGCGCCGCCAGGCTCCCCGGCCGGATGGAGGAAACGGTCCGACGCTTCGATAAGGCTCCGGACGGCAGCCCTCGTACCCTGCTGCCTCGGACCCACGGAAGCGGGCTTCTGCGCCGGCGCCGCGAGAAACCCGCGAAGGCGTTGAAGCGCTTTTTGCTCCGCCGAACCCGGGCGGGGCCGCAGGAGCGTCACCTGAGCAACGGAAACAGGCACGGTGAGCGCGGGCATGGCAAATCCCGCGATAAGACCGGCCCCCGTCAAGGCAAAATCCGGGACCGGGTTCTGATGAGCTTCCGACAGAAGCGCCGGATCGACAAGAGAAGCGCCCACTTCCAACTTCAGCGGGGAGAGATCGAGCGGCTTGGGTCCGACACTGTCCATGGCCCAGGCCCCGCGGGGAGTCAGGCCGATCAGCAATGCCGCAAAAATAGCGTTCATGGGTTTCTCCAGACGACGGCGATATTGTATCGGTTCGGCCGGACGCGGGGAAGGGTCGAAAGGCCCAGAACCAAGGGGGCCGAAAGGCCCAGACCGCGGGGACCGAAAGACCTAGACGCTATGAGGATTTCCGCTGCTGCGTCTGTGCCGAGCCCCAAGGGTCGAGGCCTAGATGTTATGAAGCTCTCCTCAGCACATCTGTGCCGAGCCCGAAGGGTCGAGGCCTACTG
>JACQPJ010000043.1 GCA_016207605.1 Elusimicrobiota bacterium | reverse complement strand
GTCGCCGGCCAGCTTGCGCGTGTAGCGCTTCATCGCCTTCCAGTCGCGCGCGATCAAGTCCGCGAACGCGCGCGGCGCGTTCCGCTCGCCGACGTAGGTGAACACGCCGCTGAGCTCCGGCTTTCCGATGGCTCCCAGGGCCTCGATGAGCGAGCCGCTCAATATGCCCCCCTCTTCCTCCTGGGCGCGCGCCGCCGGCGCCGCGAACGGCGGCGCGGCGAGCAGGAGCGCGACGACCAAGGTTCGGAGCGTCACTTGAACTGGGCCTTGAATTCCTTAAGCAGCGACTCGATCTTCGCCTTCAGCGCGTCGTCGATGGCCTTCTTTTCCGCCAGCTCCTTCATCGTCGCGGCGTGGCGGGACTCGGCGTAGGCGAAGAGCTCGGCCTCGTAGCGGCGCACGTCCTTGACGGGCACCTCGTCCACGAAGCCGTTCGTGCCCGCGTAGATGGAGAGGACCTGGCGCTCGACCGGCAGGGGCACGTACTGCCCCTGCTTGAGGATTTCCACGAGGCGTTCGCCGCGCGCGAGCTGCTTCTGCGAGGACGCGTCGAGCTCGGAGCCGAACTGCGCGAAAGCCGCCAGCGCGTTGTACTGCGCCATGTCCAGGCGCAGGCGGCCGGCGACGGACTTCATCGCCTTGGTCTGGGCCGCGCCGCCGACGCGCGATACGGAGAGGCCGACGTTGACGGCGGGGCGGATGCCGGAGTAGAACAGGTTCGACTCGAGATAGATCTGCCCGTCGGTGATCGAGATGACGTTCGTCGGGATGAAGGCCGAGACGTCGTTGGCCTGGGTCTCGATGATCGGCAGGGCCGTGAGGGAGCCGCCCCCCAGCTCGTCGTTCAGCTTGGCCGCACGCTCCAGGAGCCGCGAGTGGAGGTAGAAGACGTCGCCGGGATAGGCTTCCCGCCCCGGCGGCCGCCGCAGGAGGAGCGAGAGCTGCCGGTAGGACTGGGCGTGCTTGCTCAGGTCGTCGTAGATCACGAGGGCGTGCCGCTTCGTGTCCCGGAAGTACTCCCCCATGGCGCAGCCGGCGTAGGGCGCAATGTACTGCAGGGGGGCGGGCTCCGAGGCGCTGGCCACGACCACGATGGTGTACTCCATTGCGCCGGCGTCCTCGAAGACCTTCACCACCTGCGCCACGGTGGAGCGATTCTGCCCGACGGACACGTAGACGCAAATGACCCCCTTCGCCCGCTGGTTCAGGATCGTGTCCACGGCGATGGCCGTCTTCCCGGTCTGCCGGTCGCCGATGATCAATTCGCGCTGCCCCCGGCCGATGGGGATCATCGAGTCAATGGCCTTGATCCCGGTCTGGAG
>JACQPJ010000042.1 GCA_016207605.1 Elusimicrobiota bacterium | reverse complement strand
GGCTTCCCCGGCGATATCCCCTGGAACTTCTCCAAGTTCCTTGCCGACAAGACCGGCCGCATCGTCGCCCGCTTCGGCCCCGACAAGAACCCCGCCGGCCCGGAGATCGCCGCGGCCGTCGAGAAGGTCCTGAGCTAGCCGCCTGGCGGACGCGCCGCCAAATCCGCGGCTTGACGAAGTCCGCTCAGATCAAGATTCCCGGCCCTTTCGATTTGAGGCTCTTAAGTGGTTCGGAACAATAGGGTTTGTACCCCCGCATATGGTCCACGATGATCTTAACAGCCGCGGGGTGCAGGTCTTTCCTGAGATTATTTCCTCGGGTCGAAGAATCCACGGTTTGCCAAGCTTTGCAATAGTCGCCCGTCTGAACATGGTATTGGGCCTGGCCCAGGGCGTAGATCATTCTGATGGTCAGACTGCTTGGGCGTTCTTGATAGGCTTTCTCCAGCCAGGGGAGGGCATTTTGCGGATCGGAATATAAATCCATGAGGAGCAGATAGCCCAAGGAAAAGATCTCGTCCGTGTTTAGATTTTTACGCGGACCTTGCGACCCAAAGCTCGCATAAAGAATCGCGTTCTGCTTTGCTCGCGCGTCGCGCGGCTCCCCGTTGCCGCTGACGCTCCAGCCCAGCGCGTTGATGACCGCGGCCTTCTGACCGATGGGGTTTTGCGGCGAGGAGAGAAAATCCGCCATCTTCTTGTCCAAGACGCCCTTCTCGAGGGCCTTGGCCACCATGGGGACGTCCGCATAAGCTCGATGGAACTTAATAGAGGTGACCGGAGAATCTGCATGGCTGGTCCCCGCGAGCGTCAACATGGCAAGCGCTGTGATTGTCATCATGGCGCTTGAAGTATGGAATGCGGTCCAAGCTTCTGCATGGGTCCTACGGCCTATCAGGAGATAGGCCGAAAGTCCTAGGCTGGAGGATGAGGAGAAGCCTCATCAGCGCCTTAAAAGCGCGTCCACGACTTGCCCGGCCTCGCGCAGGGCGCGGGGCGCGAAAAGGCCGCAGCGCAGGCGCAGGAAGAGCTCCCGGGCCTTGCGGGCGGGGGCGAGCGCGGCGGGAGGCAGGAAGCTGGCCCACCACAGAGGCGAGCGGCGGGCGGAGGGCCCCAGCTCGCGCTCCAGCAGGGCGCGCGCGGCCGCGGGCTTGAGGGACTTCCAAAAATAGCCCGCCACCTCCCGGGCGACGCGGGCGCGGATCTCGGCCGCGACGTCGGGAGGGGCGCCGGAGGAGCGCAGGGCCTCCATCGCTTCCAGAAAGTCGCGCTCGTGGTCGCGGGTGATCTGGCCCTCGTGCAGGAAGCGCACGGCCAGGGGCTCGCGCAGGACGCCGACCTCCAGGCCTGCGCGGAACATGCGGGCGTAGAGCTCGGTATCCTCCAAAATCTTGAGGTCCTCGCGGAAGAAGCCGGTCTCGTCGAAGGCGCAACGGCGCATGCAGACCATCGTGGTGACGTAGGGCAACCAGCGCCCGCCCACGGCGTACCAGCCGGGGACGCGGCCCTCGGGGATTTCGCGAGCGGGGTCGAACAGCGTGCCGATCAGGCGGCCCCAGCGATGCACGTACGCGTTGGTGAACCAGAAGCCGACACGGGGCCGCGCGGCGGCGGCCGCGGCAAGCGCCTTCAGGCGGCTGGGCAGGAATAAGTCGTCGGAATCCAGGAAGGCGATCCACTCCCCGGAGGCGGCGCGGATGGCCTGGTTGCGGCAGGCGTGTTGGCCGCGGTTGCGCTCATTGAGGAAGACGCGCAGGCGCGGGTCGGAGAAAACGGAAAGCGTTTTGCGCGTCCCATCCGTGGAGCCATCGTCCACCACCAAGCATTCCCAATCCAGAAACGTCTGAGCCAGGACCGAGCGCACGGCGGCCGCCAAGGACGCCGCTCGGTTGTAGGCCGGGATCACGACGGAGAACAGCGGAGCGCTCAGGCCGCGATCCTCCGGGCTCGACACCTAGGGCGCGACCTCGTAGCCGGTGTAGGGCGGCTCCCCGGGACCTGGCGCCTTGGCGGGCGGCGGGACCTGGCGCAGGCGGCCCTGCGCCTGCGCCTGGCGGTAGACGACCTCCAGGTTCCTCTTGGCGACGTCGAAGGCCGGCTCAAAGGAGAGGGACTTCTTGTAGGAGCGCTCCGCCTCGGGGAGATGCCCGCCCAGGAACTGGGCGTCGGCCAGGTTCCGGTACGCCTCGGCCGCCTCCCGGGGCTCCTCGGGGATGGCGTGGCGGTGGACCCAGCGCCCATCCTCCTGGACGTAGCGCTGGTAGGAGAAAATGGTGCGGCGCATGGCGTCGTTGGCCAGGAGGCCGGGCTCCACCGCGCAGGCCTTGGCCGCGATGAGGTCGGCATAGTCCCGGGCGGCCTCGTCGTGCTGCTTGCGCATCATGTGGATCTGACCCATGCGGTAGAAGTTGGGCGCAAAGACCGGGTCGATCTGTCGGTAGAGGCGGTAGCGGTTCATGGCCAGGTCCAGGTATTTCTGGGCTTCCTCCGGTGGCCGATGGTTGTTGGGATCCATCGCCCACTGCGCGCGGCGCAGGTGGAGGTTGCCGACCTGGTGGTGCATCTGGACGTAGTTCGGCGCGCGCCGGCGCACCTCGTTGTACCAGTGCACGGCGCGGTCGTAGTCGTCCCAGGGGGCGTCGCCGGAGTCGCCCCAGGCGGGGTTGTGCGTCCTGCGCATGTCGAAGCGGTCGTTGAACACGTTCCCCAGAAAGTACTTCGCCATGACGAAGTCCGGATTGAGCTTGTTGACGATGAGATAGTTGGCGATGGCCGCGTCGTACTGGCGCTCCTTGGAGTAGGCGATCGCGACATTGTGGTGCATGTCGGCCTTGAAGTAGCCCCAGAAGAGGCGCAGGGGCGCGAGCATGGCCAGGACGATCAGCGGCACCGCCGGGTTCTCGGAGAGCAGGCAGAGCCGGATCACGGCGTAGCCCAGGCCTCCCACGCAGCCGGCGAACACGCCCCAGGCGAGCCACCACTGCAGGACCTCCCCGCCCAGAGAGAGGCGCGAGAGCGGCCCCAGGAGGGAGGCGAACTCGCCGGCCATGCCGCCCAACCCCGCGGCGCGCTGGAGAACGGACCAGTCCTTGAAAAAGACCAGGTAGAGCACGCCCGCGATCGCGGCCAGGCGCGCGGGCCAGATCAGGAAATCGGAGAGCGTCCTCCAGAGGCCGGCCCCCGGCTCCGTGTCCGCAGGCGCGGCCGCGGCGCGGCCGTGGAGCTCGTAGAGCGCGCGGCCGCGCGAGACGTTGACGATCAGCCCGGAGAGCAGGCCCAGGTAGACCCCGGAGGAGACGAAGCGCAGGCTGACGTCGAAGAAGTTGTGGCCGAGCATGCCGGCAAAGGACACGAAGAGCCCCGCCAAGTCGTAGGCGCGCGGCGGGGGACGGCCGTCCTTGAGCGACAGCGTGGTCGTGAGCTGCCCCAGGGAGCGCAAGCCGATGACCAGCGTGCTGACCACCAGCCAGAGGAAGATCCCGAAGCCGAGGATGCCGTTGTCGAGCCACTGCTCGAGATACTCGTCCTCGGCGTGGTCGGTCTCGGTGTTGTGCTTGCCCTCGACATGGAAGATCGGCGGCCGCCGGAAGGACGGGTACAGCGGCGGGAAGGCCCCTAGTCCGGAGCCGCGCCAGGGCTGGGTCCGGATCATCTCCCAGGTCGCCTCCCAGGTGAAGAGGCGGAAATTGACCGAGACCATGCGGCCCTGCAGCTCCTTGGCCGTGTAGCCGATCAGGACGAGGGCGGCGAAGGCCGCGGCGCCGAGGATCTTCGCGCGATAAGGGCGGCTGCGCTCCTTGAAGCAGGCCAACGCGACCGCGCCGAAGAGCACGCAGACCATGGCGAATCCCAGCCACGCCCCCTTGGTGGCCGTCGCGGCCAGGTTGAGCAGGAGCAGGGCCATGAGCAGGAGGAGGCTCCAGCGCCGGGACTTGAGATACTGAGTGAGGAGGATCGGAAAGACGATGACGAGAAAGTCCCCGTAGAAGTTCGGGTTGCCGTAGGTAGAGAACACGCGCGGCCCGAAGGCGCCGCGCCAGATGAAGGGGTCGATGCCCATCCCGATGCCGGGCGGGAACCAGCGCGTGTCCACGAACTGGAGCGTGCCGTAGCCCACCGCGACCCAGGCCGCCCGAATGAGCCAGCGCAGGAGGCTCTGGACGGACGCCTCGTCGAGCTCGTAGACGACGATGAGCGCCACGCTCATGTAGAACATGTGGCGCAGGAAGAAGTCCGTGCTCACCATCCGGTAGGGCGCGTGCAGGAAGGAGGCGACGCCGACGACGGCGTAGGCCAGGAAGGGCGACAGACAGACCAGGTCGTCCCGGCTGAAGGCCGCGCGCCCCGCCTCGGCCAGGCGGCAGAGCCACAAGGTCAGCAGGCCCAGGCCGCCCATCTGCATCATCGTGATCTTGACCTGCGCGGAATCGTAGGTGCGCAGGAAGAACAGCGATGAGATCAGGAAGTAGAGAACGGGCAGCCACAGCGTGATCGCCTTGTGCGCGAAGGCCTCGGCCTGCGGCCGAATCTGGCGAGGGACCGCTCTGCCGCCGTCAGCCATGGAGCGTCATTCTACTTAATCCCTGGAGCGCAGAGCGGCGAGGCCGCGGCTCAGGGCGTACGCCGCGCCAAGGATCAGCCACGGCATGAGAGACAGGCGGTAGCGCAGCATGGTCAGGACCAGCGAATAAACGAAGTCCAGGGAAAGGACGAAGAGAAGAGGCCAAATCACCTCAGGCACGGCCGCCAGCGCCAAAGCCAGTCCGACAAAACCAACGGGGATGATCCAGGCATCGGTGAGCAGTCCGGTCAGGCGCAGGAGGGCGTGGGAGTGTTCGTAGGGTCGGCGGCGAGGAAAGGGCCTCCACATGTCCCAGAAAAAACGCCAGGATACGAGCCGGACGTAATGGAGAGGCTTGTCGACGACGCGCGCCGCGGCGATGCGCCAGAAATAATGATCCCGCGCGATCGGGTCCGGAGGCGCGCCGGTAAAGAGGGGATCCGCTTTTAGGATCTTCGCCTGAAGGGGTGTGCCGCCGAGCTCCTGGGGCACAACCTGGTAGACGTAGAGGTTGGATCCGCCGCCCGATCCCAAGGAGCCGATGATCCAGGTGTGAAAAAAAAGCCAGTTGCGCAGCGGCCAAAGCCCGTAGAAGAGCGCCAGCACGAGAGCGTACGCCGACGCCCCGCGCAAAGAACCGCGGGCGGCGCGGCGCCGGGCGACCCACAGCAAGCCGGCCGGGGCCAAGACCAAAAAATAGGGCAGCACCGTGAAGTTGGTCAAGGACGCCAGGGCCGCCGCCGCGCCGGCCCCGGCGTAGGCGGCCAAGGAATTTCGCCGGCGCGCCGCGTCCAGGGCCCACACGCCGAGAACGGAAAAGGACGCCGTTGCGGTTTCGCGCAGCGGAACGGCCGCGTAATAGACCAGCGGCGGATAGACGGCGGTCATCGCGCCGGCCAGGAGGGCCGTTTCGTCTCCCAGGACGCGGCGGGAAAAATCCAGCAGGCACAGGAGAAGAACGACGCTGAGGACGGCGTTGGCCGCCACAACAGCCCCGTGCGTGGAGCCCAGCAGCCGAAACCACAGGCTCAGATAGACGGGATAAGCGGGCTCGCGCGCGGCGCTGGGAGCCGCGCAGCCCCTTTGAGCCAGCATCCCGCAGGCCGCCAGGGACTGCGCCAGCTCGGAGTATTCGTCGGGGTTGGGCGCCGGCGAAAGAACCGGCGCGCGCCAAAGCCCGTAGCCGATGCGGACGGCCAAGCCCGCGATGAGAATAGCCGCCCAGGCGGCGCGGCGGCGCGCGGGAGAAAGCTCCATGGAGCCGCTGATTTTACATAATCCTCCCCCTTGGAACGGAATGCTAACATCTCCGCCGTGGCGGAGCTTGAGCTTTCGATCGTCATCCCCGCGCTCAACGAGGAGCGCGCCGTCGGGACCTGCGTGCGGGAGGCGCTGGCGGCGATCGCCGCCGCCGGCGTCGCCGGGGAAGTGCTCGTCGCCGACAACGGCTCGACCGACCGCACGCGGGAGATCGCCGCTTCGCTGGGCGCCCGCGTCGTCCCGGTGGCCGGCAAGGGCTACGGCCGGGCCCTGCGCGGCGGCTTCGCGGCGGCGCGAGGCCGCTTCCTCGTTATGGGGGACGCGGACGGCTCCTACGACTTCGGACAGAGCCCGCTCTACCTGTCCAAGCTGCGCCAAGGCTGCGACTTGGTCATGGGCAACCGCTTCCGAGGCGCCATCGCGCCCGGAGCCATGCCCTTCCTCAACCGCCGCCTGGGGACCCCGGCCCTGACCGCGGTCATGAACCTGCTCTTTCGCACCGGCATCGGCGACACCAACTGCGGGATGCGGGGCCTGCGCAAGGAGGCTTTCGAGCGCCTGGGCCTCAAGGCCGACGGCATGGAGTTCGCCACCGAGATGGTGGTCAAGGCCTCCCTGATGGGGATGAAGGTCGCCGAGGTCCCCTGCGGCCTGCGCCGGGACCTGCGCGGCCGCCCCCCGCACCTGCGCCGCTGGCGCGACGGCTGGCGGCACCTGCGCTTCATGCTCCTCTTCTCGCCCACCGGGACATTCATCGCGCCCGGCGCGGTCTTGACCGCGCTGGGCGCGGCCGGCCTCCTCGGCATCACATTGCGCGACGGCTTCCTCCCAAACGCCGCCGCTTGGTTGGGCTCCCGCCACATCCTGACGTCCTTGCTCCTATGGCTCACGGGCATCGGCGCGCTCAGCCTGGGCGCGACGGCGCAGGAAGCCGACTACCAGGAGCGCTTCGACGCGGGCAATTCTCTCCATGCTTTCCTGCGCCGGACCTTCAGCCTGGAGCGCGGCCTGGGCCTGGGAGCGGCGCTCATCCTGCTGGGCCTGCTCGCTCTAGCCTATTTTCCCCTTTCCTACTACGGCGATGTCCTGCCGCGAGGATCGGACTCCCTGCGTCTGGACCTGGCGGTGCTGGCCATCGCCGCCGTGCTCACCGGCGTCCAATGCGCCTTCGCCTCCTTCGCCCTCGGCGTCTTCACGTTGCGGGTGAAATGACCGTGAGCATTTCCCATCGGCCGGCGTCTCCTCTCTGAGCGTCGAGCCAGACCCCGCCATGGGCCTTTCGGCCTACAAGCCCTGTGGACCTTTCGACCTAGGTTCCTTGGGCCAAAAGGCTCATGCGGATTCCAGGCGGTTGCGCTAAAATACGGGCGTGGCAACGACTCCCTTCCGCGCCGGGCGCTCGGCGATCGGCTTGGTGCTGCTCCATGGCCTCTTTGCTCCCGCGGCACGGGCCGTTTTATCAATCAGAGACTTCTCTTTGCCAAAGGATGTCGAATTATTCCGCGGCTTCGAGACCGTGCTGTCCCCTCTGTCCGCGCTGCCCGACCAGAGCTCGCATCAAGGGCTCCTGGCCCCCAACGGCTCCCTCCCGCCCACCGCCGTCGGCCTCCCGCTGGCAGCGCCCGCCGCCTTGAACGCCGCCGTCAAACTCCTCCAGCCCGCGCGCCGGGCCGCGCCGTCCGCCTCCGGCATGGATGTGCTGCACCAAGTCTCCCGCCTGGCCCTTCAAAACACGGCAAAAGACCTGCATGCGGCCTTCCGCGAGGCGTTCGATCAGGAGGGACGGCTCAACCTCAACGCCGTGGACGCGTCCGCGGGGCCCGTGCCCGCCTCGGAGATCTTGGAACGGGCGGGTATTCAAGCCGTCCATCATACGCCGGGGTCCAGACTCTGCATCGTCAGCGCCCAATGCGAGTACGAGGGCAAGGCCGTGGTCCCTCTGGCCGAGGACCGTCCGAACCTCCTGACGCAAAAGGACGCGGCCGGACCGGTCACGTTCACGCTGAGATTCCCCCGTCTGGTCCGCGCCCTGGAATTCGTTCGGCCGGCACTTTTCGCCGCGACGGGAAGCGGCGTCAGCCATGCGCGCTGGAGCGCTTACGCCCTCGACCAACAGGGGAACAGGCTGGGCATGATCGGGGAGGAGTTGATCCGCCACTTCGACCGGAGGAGGCTTTACCCCGCCTGGACTTTCCGGCTGATGGCCGACGATCCCGAACAGGGGTTCATCGCCGTGCGCGTCAACTCGGACGGCAACCTGTATGGACTCGGACAAGACGGCGCGCCGACAACCGTCTACTTCGCGGGGTTCAGCGGCGTGCTGATGGGCGATATCCTCATCCACTATCTCCGCTAGCCGCCGCGCGCTCAGGCGTGGGGATATAGGTCTTTTGGCCCCGCGGCATAGGTCCAAAGACCCGGGTGGATTGAGGAGAATTCGCCCCAAAATAACCTTGTGAAACGCCGATTCGCTTCACGCATGGGCAGCGCGTTGTTGGGCGGCGCGCTGATTCAATCCGTTCTCGCCCCCGCGGCGCTGGCGGGGCCGGGCGACGTCGCGGGAACTCCCAAGGGGGAAATCGCGGCTGAAGCGCAGGGCTTCAAAGTCGATCTGGTGTCTCTGGCCGCGCCGCTGACGGGCCTATCCGAGCAGAATGCTCCTCTTGCGAACGCATCATTTCTTTCCGCCGCAGCTCTGATCCCGGCCATTGCGCTGCCGGTCGCGTCTCCTCTGTTGAAACCGACGGCGCGGCCGGCGCGGTTTGACCGGGCGATGGGCGGGCCCTCCAACGCGCCCTCGGCCGCGGCCCATGGAAAAGCCGCGGTTCATTCGACCGCGGCGCCCCTCCAGCGGGCAGCCGCCTCCGCGACCAAGGTGCTCGGCTCCGCCGAACCGCCGCGCGAATCAGCCGACGAGGCCGCGCAGACGCAAACGTACGAGGCAGCGGCGCTCCCGGGTGCCGTCAACTTCGACGGTCTCGACGCAGAGGAGCGAAGAAGCGGCGATATGCCCGTCTCCGCCGAGGTCGGCCTGGCCGGCAACGCGGCCGCGTCATAACCGCCGTTCTGCTGCCGGAACCCGTTGAGGACCTTTATCGCGGCGCCCTTCTCCCGGAAGATGACGCCGCGATCCAGCGCGAAGAGTTCACCGTCCACCGCGCCGCGACAAGAAACGAGGGCTTCGCCCTGCTGGATCGCCTGGGCCCCGCGATCGCCGTATTCCCCGACATTTCCATCCCTACAAACAATGTTCCGAAGGTCAATTGGAGCCTGGATTATGAAGATAGTCTCTCCGTTTGGCGAGGTCTCCCATCCCGCCTCTGGTACAAACGCCCATCGGAATGGAGAATCCCTCAAGAGCCGGCGGAGGTGCTGGAACTCGCCCGATCTCTCATAACGACCAAAGATGTCGTCAGCGCCAGACTAAAACTAGTTGCCTCATGGAGACAATATCCTGCCCATGTATCCGCGCAATCGGAAGACATCCTCTACGGAATCATCGCGGAATATATGCGCTGGTTTTCACGAAGACCTAATTCCGGGAAGCGGTGGAATTGGCTCCAGGAAAATGCGCCTGCGGAATATCACTCGGCCATCAAAATTCATGCTCCCAAGAACGTGTTTGACGTTGGCTATGTCTCCTATCACATGAACGCCAACCTCGCCGCGGTCCTAGGCATGTACCAGCTCTTGATCGAGACAAATAGGGGTCTGGGGAACTCCGATAAGATAAAGGAGTTGTTGGAGTCATATCCCCCCTGGTTATGGAACATGCCGATTGTACTGAGGATGCCGGACGAAAACGCACTGCTGGAGAGACTGAACGATATTCTCCAAGCCGCCTCTAAAACGGACTAGGCCGCGGGACGAAGCCTTGAGGCCAGGCGGTCGGCGGCCTCGCGGCCCATCTTCATCGCGACGTGGGTGTTGACATACTGGAAGCGGCCCTGGCGGCCGGCGGTCTCGGCGTTGTCGAGGGCGGAGAAGGCGTCGAGCAAGGTCTTGAGCGCCGCCTCGTAGCCGAGGGTGTACATCGGGAAGGCGTGGCGGGCGCGGAAGACGTGGGTTTGGACGATCTCCTCGCGGGCGATCAGGCTCTCGCGGACCAAGTCGGAGACGACGGACTCGACGGCAAGCGTCTGGTCGCTCCAGACGGCGTCCTTGGGATCGCAGGTGATCTCGGCCACGAGCAGGGTCGTGCCGGGCTCCAGGGCGAAGCTGAAATGGGAGAGGTCGGTGATGCGGTTGAAGGAATGCTCGCGGAAGTACATGAAGGAGGCGCGCAGGACCTTGGGGCGGCGGACCTTCAGGCCCACGAAGACGACGGCGCAGTAGCGCAAAGACGCCGCGGCGGATTGAGCCGCGGCGTCGAGGGGCGGCTCGAAGAGGTTGATCGCTTCGTTGATAGCCAAGGTATTCACGACCCCCGAGCAGGGCAGGAGCTCGCGCCGGCCGCCGGACTCCAACTCCACGGCCGTGACGCGGCGGCCGTCGCGCTTGAGGCCGACCACGCGCGCGGACAGGCGCAGGGTCCCGCCTTTCTTTTGGAAGTCCTCGGCCATGCGCTCGCAGATGAGGGAGAAGCCCTTGCGCGTGGTCCAGAGGCGGCCCTCGACCTTCTCGACGAAGCCGGCGGTTTTGAGGGCGCGGCGCGGGGAGACAAGATTTTTGGCCTTTGTCGCGAGCTGGTCGAGAATATCCAGGATGTTGAAGCGGGGGATGCGCTCGCGCGCGAAGGCGGGCGAGAAGGCCGCGGGCGGCACGCCCCAGACGCGCTGGATGTAGTCCTTGAAGAAGAGGCGGTAGAGCACGTCGCCGTAGCAGCGCCTCAGCACGGTCTCGGCGTTCTCCACGGGCGCGGAGACCAGCAGGCCCTTGGCGAAGTGCCAGGCAAAGCTGGCCGCGGCGTGGAGCACGGTCGCGATCGGCAGCTTGAGCAGGACGTCCGGGACCGAGAGCGGGAACTTGAAGTAGTTGCCCAGGAACTTGATCTGGATGGTGCGCTCGTAGGGCAGGAGGTCCGGGCCCATGAGAGCTTGGACGTCTTTGAGGATTTCCGGATCGGTGGTGTGAAAGATGTGGGGGCCATACTCGTAGACGTCGCCACCCAGGCGCACGCCGCCGGCCAGGCCGCCGACGCGGTCCTCGGCCTCGACCAGGACGACGGGCAGGCCGCGCTCGCGCAGGCGACGGCCAGCGTAGAGCCCGGCGCAGCCCGCGCCCAGGACGACGACGGGCGCGCTCACCCTGTCCAGGCCCTGACCGCCGCGACGATCTTCTCGACGTCCCCGTCCTTGAGGGCCGGGTGGATGGGCAGGCTCAGGGCCTCCTCGTTGAGGCGCTCGCAGACCGGCAGGCGCGCGGTCGAGCCGTAGATCTTGTTGAGGTGCAGGGGATGGTAGCGCAAGGTAGTGTAGATGCCCTGCTCGTAAAGCGTTTGGGCGAAGGCGTCGCGGCGGCCGCCGGGCACGCGCACGCAGTAGGTGAAGTAGGAGTGCCGGGCGTCGGCGGGCGCGTCCTGGGGCCGGATCAGCCAGGGCAGGCCGGCGAACTCCTTTTGGTAGAGCTCCCAGATCGCCCGGCGCCGGGCCTGCATGGCGCCGAGCTTGCGCAGTTGGGCCAAGCCGATGGAGGCCGCGATGTCGTTGGGCAGCATCTTGGGGAAGAAGTCGGTGACGGAGTACTCCCACCAGCGGTCCTTGGAGGCGGACGCCTCGAAGCCGGACTTGCCGATGCCGCAGTAGCGCAGCTGGCGCGCGCGGACCAGGCGCGCCGGGTCCTTGGCGGTGAGCCCCCCGCCCTCGCCCATGGCCAGGTTCTTGACCGCGTCGAAGCTGTAGATGCCGACGTCGCCCAAGCCGCCGCAAGCCCGGCCATTCAATCGGGAATCCACGGCGTGCGCCGCGTCCTCGATGATGGGCAGGCCCAGGGCCGCGAACTCGTCCACGCGGACGGGGAGGCCGCCGTAGTGCACGACCATGACCGCGCGGGTCTTGGGCGTGCGCGCGGCTGCGGCGGCCTGGGCCGTGAGGTTGTGGGTGCCCAAGTCCACGTCGGCGAAGACCGGACGGTGCCCGCAGAGCACGACGGCGTGCGCGCAGGAGATCCAGGTGAAGGAGGGCACGATCACGTCCGAGCCGGGCGGCAGGTCGAGAAGCTTGACGGCCAGGTGCAGGCTGTTGGAGCCCGAGTCGAGCAGGACGAAACCGGGCAGGCCCAGGCGCTCGGCGAAAAGCCTCTCGAAGGACGCGGTCTTGGGCCCGATGCCGATCCACTGCGCCTCCAGGCTGGAGCGGATCTCCTCAAGCTCCTCCGAGCCCATCAGCGAGCCGAACACGTTGATCATGCGCCCTCCGCGGCGTTGAACTCGACCGGCCGGAATGCCGCCGCGTCGAGCTTGAAGACGACATGATCGCCGCCGTCGGCGGCGGCGCGGTAGCCGCAGCGCGCGTAGTAGCGCGCGGCGGCGTTGCCTTTGACGACGAGGCAGCCGATATGTTTCGTGAAGCGCGCCTGGATGAAGGAGCACATCAGGACCATGGCCGCGCCCATCGCGCCGCGGCCGGACGCGCCGGGCTTGGCCATGATATTGTAGGCGTCCGCGCTCCCGTCCTTGAGCAGACGGAAGCCCAGGCAGCCCAGGACCTCGCCGCCGCGCTCGACCATGAACATGAAGTCGTCGGGCCTGCGGAGGTAGCCCTCATGCCAGGCCCTCTGCATCGCGGGCGTGATCTCGTCCTGGAAGAAAAAGGCGGCCTTGTTGGCGTTCTTCCAAATCCGGAGGTCCTCCAGGTCGGCCGGGACGATCGCGCGCAGGCGCAAGCCCGGCTCGGCGCGGGAGGAAACAAGCAGGGATCGGTTCATGGTCGGCGGCGCAGGACGAGCATGGTCGCGTTGGCGAAGAAGGAGCCGTCGCGCGCGGCCCGCCCGAACAGGCGCGCGGACGGAAACTCCCGGGCGACATCATAACGCATCCGAAGACCGGGGTCCACGCCCTCCCAGCCGCGGGCGGGCGCCGCGATCCAGTCGGGCGGGACGCGCCCGTCCAGGGCGCGGGCCGACTCGAAGACGACCAGGCGGCGGCGGTCCCAGCGGAAAAGCGGCGTGTGCGCGGGCTCGGGATAGCGCAGGAGCCCCAGGCTCGCGCCGGGCGGGACGTTCTCCTCGATCCAACGCCCGGCGGCGAGCCTGGTCGCCGCGGGCCCCGCCTCGGCGGCAAGATCGGCGAGATAGACGGCGCCGCGCGCGCTTGTCTCGACGAGGACCGCCGTGAAAAGCGCCAGGGCGACGGTCCGCGGCGCGGCCGCCAAAGCGTCCGCGGCCAGCACGACGGCCAGCGCCGCGAGCGGGTAGTAGAGCCTCATGGCGCCCAGGTCCGGCTCCGGGAAGCGCGCCAGCACCAACAGGCCCCCGGCCAGGACCGTCAAAGCCAGCGCGCGACGCCCCGCGTCCCGGAAGAGAGCGGAGAGCAGGCCCCAACCCGCGAGAAGGGCGAGCCCGACGCCGAGGCCCTCCGGCAGGGCGCCCGCGGCCAGCGCGCGGGCCGCAGCGAGACTCGGCGCGAAGCGCGACGGCGCGTACACCGTCAGCTCCCAGGCGAAGTTGCGCGGCGCCAGGACGAGATATGGGTTCGTCGCCGCCAGGACGGCCAGACCCAGCACGGAGCCGCCCGCGGCCGCGCGCCAGGAGCCGCGGCCGCCCAGCAGGCGCCCAAGAGGGGGCAGGCCCAGGCCGAAGCCGACGGCCAAGCTCGACCCCGCGGCCAGGCCCGCGCAGAATCCGCAGAGCGCGTAGTCCTCGCCCCGGCCGCCCCGAACGGCGCGGACCATGGCGCAGGCCGCGGCGGCGAACCAAAACGCGGCGACGGGATGGGGCTTGAGGACGTGGACGTTGGCGGCCGCGACGGGGGCCAGGGCCCAGAGCAGGGCCGCGGCGAAGGCGGTCCCGCGGCCGGAGAGCGAGCGCCCCAGCTCGAAGAGAAGAAACAGGGTGCCGAGATGAAAAAATAGAACGTAGACCCGGCCGGCCAGATACAAACGCCCCATGGCCTCCGGCCGGGCCAGGTAATAGGCAAGGTCCGGAGTCAAAGAGACAAAACCCAGGACATGGGCTGCGGCGAGGGCGGCGCCCAAGGGATACACGAAGGCGCCGCCGTATTGGGCGTACAGCGGCTCGAAGTCCAGCCGCCACGGCCGCATCCGGGAGAGAATGATGAAGGACTTCTTCTCATCGGGGCTGACGGACTGGGTCAGGAGCGCGCGCGAGGCGTTGACGAGGGGGTCCGGCGGGAACGTCCAGCCCGGAGCGACCTCGACGACGCCGGCGACCGCGGTGCGCGGCTCGTCGGCGCGCATCTCGGCGTGGGAGCGCCGGATCTCGGCGTAGAGCCGCGCCCAGGAGTCGGCCAGCGCGCGGGCGAACTCCGGCGAGCCGCGCAGGGACTCAGGAAGGGCGGCCCAGCGCCCCGGCCCGGGGACTCCGCCCGCGATCCCGCACAGCCCTGCCGCCAGGCCCAGGGCCAGGACCGCGCCCAGGCCGGCCTCCGCCCGCCAGCCCCCGCGCAGGGTCTTGAGGCGCACGAGCATGCGCAGGTAGGAGGGCAGCAGGCGCAGCGCGCTCGACTTGGAGACCCCGCCCACGCGCGCCTCGTAGCGGAACGGCTCCTCGACGACGCGCCCCCCGGCGGCCAGAACGCGCACGAGCAGTTCCTGCTGGACGGAGAGGTCGGCGGCCGAGGACGCCGCGGCCGCGGCCTTGGCCGCCTCCGCGCGGTAGAGCCGGAAGCCGCTGGAGGAGTCGGCCGCGGGCAGCTCCAAAACGCGGCGCGCCGTCCGATTGAGCGCGAGGGAAAGAAGCCGGCGCGCCCACCCCAGGTCGGCCGAGCCGCCCGGCGCCCAGCGCGAGCCGATGACAAGCTCCGCATCCCCGCGCCGGGCCCAGAGCGCGTCGGCGGACTCGGGCGGATGGGAGCCGTCGGCGTCCATGAGCAGTATCCAGGGCGCGGAGGCGGCCGCGATCCCCTCGCGCACGGCCGCGCCGAAGCCGCGCCCCTGCTGGCGGAGAACGCGCGCGCCGCCCGCCGCGGCGACCGCCGCGGTCGCGTCCCGCGAGCCGCCGTCAATGATCAGGATCTCGCCGGCAACTCCCAGGCGCGCAAGGAGCGCTTCCAACCGTGGAAGAAGCGTCGCGAGGCCCGCCGCCTCGTCGAGAGCCGGAAGAACGACACTGAGCCCCGGAACGCCGCCCCTTGTGGGATCGCTCATGAGAACCGGGCCAACATCCATTCCTCCATCCGGCGGCGCTCACGGCAGCCGTGGGCGCCGAAGAGCCGGAGCATCGGAGCGTTGGTCGAGGCGGTGCCGCCGTGGTATTCCCTGCCGCCTTGGGCGCGCAGCATCGAGAACCCGCGCCGCTGGATCCACGCGCCCAGGCCGCGGCCGCGAAACCCGGGGAGAACGCCCATGTACGTGATGCGGGACCAGCCGGTCTTGGGGTTGGCCTGCGCGACGACCACGGCGGCGGGACGTCCCTCCAGAAGGCCGATCTGGACGGCGTCCGGCGCGGCGTAGAGCTCCCGTTCGGCGAGCCAGGCCTCCAGGACTTGGCAGGGATCGTCCTCGGCAAGCCAGTCAGGATCGCCCTGCGCCGCCTGCCCCAGCAGGATGGCCGCCTGGGAAAGATCGACCGGACCTGTCGGGGAAATCGGGGTCCACGTCAGCGGCCCGCCGCGCTCATCGGGCAGGTCCGCCAGGAGCGCGGAGAACTCGACGCGCTCCAGGAGCTTGCCCCAGCCCAGGGCCGTCAGAATCCCGGCGAGCTCGCGGCCTTGCGGGCCGAAGACCAAGCGGACCCGGACGGACCGCGCGCCCAGCCGGGCGCAGCGCGCGGCGACGGCCATGAGAACTCCCCGGAAATCCTCCAGGTCCAGCAGATCGTCCGCGCGCTGGCTCCGGGGCGCGACGGCGTAGTAGACGCCCTTTTGCGCGGGGAAGAAGGAGAGTTCTCCGACGACGCGCCCGCGCGGGTCCCGGAGCATGAGACGATCGTCGATCGCGCTCATGAGGAGGAATCCGTGAAAATCGCCGTCCGGACAGCGGGAAGCCAGCGGGAGTCGGCATAAACGTCGTGGAGTGCCAGGTAGGCGCGCGGCGAGAGCGCCGCGAGCAGCAGCGTCCCCAGCTTGAAGGCGTGGAACGGCGAGAGGGGGAGCTCGCGCCGGAGCGCGGCCCAGGCGGAGAGGGCCCGGCGGCGATCGCCCTTCCAGCCCGACAAGAGGATCTCCTTGGTCTTGCGCTCCAGACGCCGCGCGCGCAGACCCGCCGGGGAGTAGGCGAGGCCGCGCTCGTCGAGACGGGCTTGAAAATAGGCGTCCAGCCGGTCTTCCATCCTCAAGACGCGCTCGATCCGGTCCGGGCGATGGAGAAGTCCCTGGAACGAATTGCCCTCGTGGATCCGAAGCCCGCCAAGGATCGCCGGAACGGTCACGGCCGGCCCGAAAAACAGCGCGTGCTTGGACACGTAGTCGTCGGCGGACGTGGTCAAGTCCTTGGGGACCGGCGCGATCTTCTCGAAGGCGGCGCGCCGGACGCTGAGTCCGGAGGTGCCGACCAGCACGGATTTGCCGTCGAGAACGTCCTGGAGGACGACCCGGGCGGGCGGCAGGAAGCGCGGGCGCCGCAGGGGCCGCCCCGCGGCGTCCACGGTCTCCAGGGGGTTCTGGACGAAGACGGCCTCCGGGTGCTCCCGAAAGGCTTGGACCGTACGGGCGATCTTTCCTGGATACCAAAGATCGTCGCCGTCGAGAAAGCAGAGAATGTCGCCGCTCGACGCCCGGAATCCCGCGTTGAACGCCTGGGCCTGCCCTTGGTTCTCCTGATGGATATAGCGCACGTCGGGGGAAAACCGCAGGACGCGCTCCCGGGTCGCGTCGGCGGAGCCGTCGTCCACGACGAGGATCTCCCGAGGACAGCCGCTCCAGTCCTGGCTCAGGACGCCGGCGATCGCCGCTTCGATGGTGCGCTCATGATTGAAGCAGTCGATGAGGACCGAGACGCGCGGAGGCATTCCGCGGAGGATTCTATCTTTTCGGGCGAGTCCCGGATGATCTACAATCGTTCCCCCATGCTCGCCTATTCCCTCATGGCCTTCGGCTCGCTCTTCGCCATCGTGGACCCCTTCGCGGCGGTCCCGAGCTTCCTGGCCCTGACCGCGCGCGAGACCCCCGCGCAGCGGCGGCGCATGGCCAAGACCGCCTGCGTCACCTGCGCGGGCGTGCTGGGCGTGTTCGCGGTGATGGGGCCGGCGATCTTCTCGCTCTTCGGCATCACCGTCCCCGCCTTCCAGATCGCGGGCGGGCTGGTCCTGCTTCTGGCGGCGCTGGACATGCTGCGCGCCCAGCGCTCCCCGATGCGCGGCACGCCCGAGGAGATCGCCGAGGGCATGGACAAGCACGACATCGCCATCACCCCGCTGGCCGTGCCGCTCCTCTCCGGCCCCGGCGCGATCACCACCTCCATCGTCCTGGCGGGCCGCGCCGAGAACCTGCTGCAGAGGGCCGCCTTCCTGGTCGTCATCATCCTCGTCGCCAGCGCCAGCTACTTCACGCTGATCCTCCTGTCCAGCGGAGCCCGAAAGCTCTCCCCGACCCTGCTTAAGATTGTCACCCGCCTCATGGGGCTCCTGCTGGCCGCCATCGGGGTGCAGTTCATCCTGTCCGCGCTTAAGCTCGGTTGACATGAGCTTCGGCCCGGCCTGCCCCCTCTGCGGCGGGACCGGCCCCAAAGTCTTCGTGCGCGAGGCCCGCGGCCACCGCCTCTGGGACTGCCGGGACTGCGGCACCGGCTTCTGCGATCCCTTCCAAAACCCCGGACCCGCCTACTACGAGCGCAACGCCGACCTCTACTCCTCGACGGCCCGCGCCGAGACCGACCCGATGTCCTTCGAGTACGACGAGGCGCTGGCCCTCCTGCGCCGGGCGCGGGCGCCCGGGGCGCGCCTGCTCGACGTGGGCTGCGGCGACGGCGGCTTCCTGCATCGCGCCAAGGCCGAGGGATGGGCTCCCTCGGGCCTCGATTTCAACCCCGCGCGCGCCAAGGCCCTGCGCGAGCGCGGCTTCGAGATCTTCGACGGCGCCCTGCCGGAGCTGGCGGCCCGCGCCCCCGCCGCGTTCGACGCGCTCACGATCTTCCAGGTCCTGGAGCACCTCGACGCGCCCAACGACTGGCTCCGGGCCGCCTCGTCCCTGCTCAAGCCCGGCGGCCTGCTCGTCGTGGGCGTGCCCAACCGCGACCGCACCTTCGACCCCTTCCAAGGCCCCGGCCTCGACGTGATCGACGACCCGCCCCACCACCTCACGCGCTGGAGCGCGCCGGCCCTCTCGGGCCTGCTCGCGCGCGCCGGCTTCCGGACCTTGGAGTGCCGCCCTCTCGGCTACCCCCTCCCTCTCCTGCGCCTGATGCTGCGCAATACCCTGCGCCTGGGCCTGGCCACGCGCGCGCTGGGCGTCGAGCAGGTCCGCCACGCCTCGACCGCCGCGGCGAAAGGCCGACCCTCAAGCCGCCAACGCCTGATTCGTTCCTTGGTTTCGGCCAAGGAAGCCGTCCTGGACGCCGCGACCGGCGCCGTCTACCCCCTGTTCCAGGCCGCCTGCCGCGCCCGCGGCTGGCAGGGCGCCGTCCTCTTTGCCGCCGCGAAAAAGCCCGGCTAGTCCGACGAGCGCTCGTCGTCGAGGGCGCCGACCACGGGGGAGGTTGGGGCGGGCGCGCGGGCGGGCGCCCCGCCCCGCAGATAGGGCTCCAGGAACTCCGCGAAGCGCGGCGGGACGTAGGCCATGCGGTAGCTGTTGTCGTAGTAATGGTCGCGCTCGACGCGCGCGAGCTGGTCGAGATTGAAGCGGCGGCCGGCCTCCTTCTCCCGGACGTAGCGCTCGGCGATCTTGGCGGCGAGGACGAGGCCGTCCAGCAGAAGCTCGTAGTAAGGGATCAGCCGCAGCGAGATCTCCTTGAACCACGCGTCCTCGGGCGCGGGGTAGGCGTGGTCGAAAAGGGCGGACAGCGACTCGGGCGTCGGGTCCTGGGCCAAGCCGGAGGGGCCGCCGCGGGGCCCGGGCCGGAACTCCCCGCGCCGCTGCGCGACGAAGCGGGCGAAGCCCTCCAGGGGGAACTCCTCGCTCGCGGACAGGTAGGCGGCCATCAGGTCCCGGCCGTTGAGCAGGTGCGCGAAGAAGTTGGCGGTGCGGTGGAAGGCGACCTGCCGGCGCGCCAGCGGCGGCTCGAAGCAGTTGAGGCCGACCTCGGAGGTGAACATGTAGGCCGCCTCCCTGCTGTCGGTGGCCCCGTCGTGGAAGCCGGCCTGGAAGGAGTAGTCGCCCAGCGGCGTGCCGGGAAACGGCGAATAGAGCGAGTTCCAATAGTAGTCCTCGGGGCCGAAGAGGCCCGAGGAGGCGACCAGGTTCAGGGCCTTGAGGGTCTCCTGGAGCGGATCGTCGTAGTAATGCTCGCGCCCGCGCTCGTCCACCAAGCCGATCTCGGCCTTGGGCGCGCGCCGAGGCCGGAGCACGGGCAGGCCGGTGATGGTCTGGGTGCGAATGGGGATGCCGAACGACTTGACGTTGCGCAGGGCGTCGAGGATCGTCGCGTCGCTCTCCAGGCGCTTGAGCAGGAGCCGCCGCACGGCCGGGTCGCCGGACTCGATGGCCATGGAAATGCCCGCGACGAGCCGGTCCTGGGCGATGGAGCGCACGCGCGCCGCGCCCTGGCCGCCCGCAAGCATGGCGGGCCGCGCCTGGATGTAGAAGGGGATGCCCACCTGCTCGGTCCAGAGCGGGCGCAGACGCTCCCACCAGTCCAGGTTGTTGAGGGAGATGTCGGCCTGGTCGAACACGGCCTGGGTGGCGACGCCGTAGACGGCGTCGAGGCGGCGGACGTCGCGGCCCTCGCGCAGGACGGTCTCGAGGGGGCGGTCCTGGATGATGCTGGGCGGCTTGACGCCCTTGCCTTCGTAGGCATCGGCCAAGTTCTCGATGAGCGAGCCGATGTAGCAGTAGGTGCAGCGGTAGGCGCAGCCCAGCGCGGTGAGCACCGACTTGATGGGGCTGAGCGCGTACTTCTTGGTCTTGTCGGAGAAGGCGAAGGTGTCGCGGTAGAAGCCCTCCCGGTCGAAGACCGGGATGTTGGGATAGGAGACGGGGTCGTGGTAGACGCCCGGGGCGAAGCGCCCTTCCAGGATATCCTTGAGCAGGTTGATCCCCTTGCCGCGCACGGAGTACTCGGCGCCGCGGCGGGCGGAGGTCGCGTAGTCGTGGTTGTTGTAGTGGCCGCCGACGATGACCGGGGCGTAGAGCGTGCGCCCTCCCTCGCGCAGGGGGCCGCGGCTCTCGCGCACGGCCTCCTTGAGGGCCCGGTCGGCCGCCTCGAAGGAGACGAAGTCCTTCTTGAAGGTCCGCCGCGCGGCGGCCAGCTTGTATCCGCGCAGCCAGTCGAAGACGTGATCGGTCAGGCCGGTGTAGAGGTTGAAGCCGATCCAGTCGGGCGAAAACGACTCGATGGCCGCGTCGAGGGCGCCGCAGTTGGAGGGGTTGACGAGCAGGTAGCGCGCCTCGCCGCGCAGGGCCTTGACCACGCCGCCCAGCGCCATCAGCGTGATGTTCTCGATCTCGGTCATGTCGTGGCTGACGAAGAGGACGCGCGGACGCGGGCCCGGCGCCCGGGCGAGCTGCGCCGAGTAGGCGTCCCAGTCGCTGACCACGTCGTCGACGCCGTAGAGCACGTCCGTGAACGCGCCCTTGTCCGCGATCATCGGGGCGGGCGCGCCGGAGGGAAAGCCCCGCGGATTGACGAGGGCATCCTTGAGCGCGGGGATCACAGCAGGCTCCCATAGCGCCCGGCCAGCGCCCGCCACGCGAAGTCGGCCTCGAGCCGGCCCAGGCAATCGCGGTGGCCGCAGTTGAGGTAGCTGTAGGGCTTGTCGGCCGTGCTCAGACGCGCGCACGGACTGCAGGAGATGCCGGTGCGCACGTCGAGGTGCCTGCCCGGCTCCCAGGGAATGCCCACCTCCCCGGGGTCGGAGGGACCCCACAGCGTCGCGGTGGGCACGCCCAGCGCGCCCGCGGCCTTGGCCACGCCCGTGTCGTTGGCGACGACGAGAGCGCAGCGCTCCAGGACCGCGAAGGAGTCGAGCAGGCCCGTCCTGCCGACCAGGGAGCGGGCGCGAACGCCGCCCGCGGCGAGGAAGCGCCGCTCGGCCTCGGCCTCGGCGGGGTCGGCGGAGCCGACCAGGACGAGCGCGGCGCGGCCGGCCGCGATCCGGCGCGAAAGCTCCGCCCAGCGCTCGGGCGCCCACATCTTGCCGTACTGGTTTCCGACCGGGCCCAGATGCAGGCCGACCACCGGGGAGGAGACGCCGTCCAACAGCTCCGCGGCGCGGCGCCGCGCCGCGTCGGGCACGGGAAGGCGCGGCGGGACCGCCAAGTCGGGCCGCGGCAGGCCCAGCGCGTCGAGCAGGCGCGCGCCGCGGCGCAGGGCGTGCTCCTCGGCGGGCGCGGCGGCGGGACGGTTGACGAGAATCCGGCGCGCGTAGTCGCCGAAGACGACGAAGCGCCGCAAGCCGCGCCAAGGCTGGAGGTGGCCGGCCACGACCGGGATCGTCCCCAGGCAGGCCGTGAACTGGTGCGCCGGCGCCCCCAGCGCCAGCACCGCGAGGTCGAAGCCCGCCGCGGCGATCCGGGCGTTGAGCGCGGCGCGGCCCGCGGGGTCCTCGCCCCGCGCGGCCTCCCAGCGCCAGACCTCGTCGACCAGCCCCGTCGCCGGGATCAGCTCGTCGGCGATGGGCGACGGGTTGGAGACCCAGACCAGGCGCGCCGCCGGGTGGGCGCGGCGCAGGGCCTCCAGCACGGGCAGAAAGAAGATCGTGTCGCCGATGGCGCCGTAGCCCAGCACGACGAGGCTTCGCACCGGCCGCGGCCCCGGCCGCCCGCGCAGGCGCGTCGCCAGCGCGGCCAGGACGCTGCGGGCGTGATCGGCCGGCTTCACAGCCCGATCATATCAAGCGCCGGGCAGGGTTTCGAATCCCGCCTGACGGAAATGCCGGTCCGTGGCCACCGCCGCGGACAGCCGCAGCCGCCGCATCACCGCGAACGACGAGCAATCGGTGAACGACCACTTCTTGTCCTTCTGCTTCCGGAACAGCTCCCACGCGTCCTCGAAATCCTCCGGGAGAAGCCGCACCATTTCGACTTGGCCATGATCGAGCAGGGCCTCCCCGATCTCGACCGCCGCTTGATGCCCGAGACGCCGCAAGGCGAGAATCAGCGTTTCATCGAAAACATAGTCCGTCGTGACCAGCCGCCCGCGCCACTGATCAACGACGATCCGCATCTCCGCATGAGCAGGCTCGTTGTTCTGGAAATAAGCGATCCAGCCGGAGGTGTCGACAAAAACGCGCTTCACGGCAGCTCCTCGTCGTAAATGATCCGGTCATGCTCGCTGGCGGGAAGCCCCTCGGGATCGGACCATTTGCCGCAAATGTCCTCCAGCCGCCGTCGCGGCTTGGTCTCCACCGTGGATCCGATCATCCGATCCACCGCCTCCCGCACAAGCTGAGACAAACCCTTCCCCGTCCGCCGCGCCATGGAGATCAGCGCACGGTATTGCCTGTCTTCGATGAGAATTTGGGTCCTTTTCATGATATTATTATACATCATTGTGTATGTTTTATCCATAGGCCAATCGTCTCCCCCCGCATTTTATATACGCACAGGGGGTCGAAAGGTTCCCGGAAAATGTCGGCGAAGCCCGGTCCGGCTTAGGTGATGTCTATCCCGAGCGCGGACAGCGGCCCGACCCTCGCCTCTAGTTTTTGCCGGAGGGCCTGATAGTCAATGCGCCCGGAAGCGTCTATGCAGCGTCGGATTTCCACGGCGACCCGCTTGCGCAGCGTGGGCACCGCAAGAAGCTTGATGGCCATGCGCACGGTTTGGCGCTCGACCGCGTCGGCCGGAGGAGAACTCGTCATGATTTGCGCGGCAGCTGCCTGGTCCAAGAAGCCGCTGACCATCGCGCCGACAACTTCGTCCAGCAGGCTCCCATCATCCATAAAATCGCCCTGCAAGACATGCACCCTCCCGCGGGACTCGATGAGATAAATATTTCCGGCGCCATCGAACATCGGTCCGTCCACCTCGCCGTTTCGCAGCCGCATTTCGGCCATGGGCAGCCCTTGAGGCGTCAGCACGAAAAACGTATCAAGGTTGCTGACCAGGTTGACGCGGCCCCCGCGATCAACGGCAAATACGGGGCTTATGAACTTGTCGACGTCAAACGCAAGTTCGCGCAAGAGCTGGTTGCCGCCGCGCGCGACCGAATACTCGCGCATATTGACGACTTGATTGGAAGAATCCATTTCATGGACGTAGAGGTGGCCCCGCGAGTCGATGATCCAATGCTGACGCGATGCATCCTCCAGCTTCATGGACCCGATGAATTTTCCTTTTCGGTCAAGAACAAGCACGGGACCAGCCGTCTTTGGATCGTATTCATCATCGAACTGTTGGATAAAGAGCTGGCCTTGGTCGTCAACACGCATAACGTCCGGTCGCACCGAGAACTGGATTAAATACGCAGGTACGCCCTTATCATCGTACACCTGTACTGTCTTATCGTCGGGGTTGGGGACGTAAACATTGCCCGCTCCATCAACGCCGCCGAAGAGCGCAGGGCCCTCAATTGTGTGCAGCAAGCGGCCGTCTCGATCAAGGACGACGAGATCGAGCAGCTCATCTTGCAGATACATCCTGCCGTCATGGCCGATTGCCTTCACATGAACCAGGGATTGCTTCAAAACGCTGCTCCAATCCGAAGCATGGGCCGAAATATCTACCGTGCGCTCGTACGAAACGCTGTAGAGGGAACGGCGGCCTTGCGAAACGGCGGGCTCGGCAAGCCCCGACGCAGGAGGCGGGGGAACGGCCGGCCTGAGACGCCCGAGGATTGAGGCCGCCAGTCCTCGTGCAGCCTCTCCAAGGCCGCGAAGGCCGGCACGCTGGACGGGAAGGCTCGAATCGTCGGGCCTTGCGACTGGATCCGCTGCATCCGTCGCGTTATCCGCGCCGTCAAAAACCGTCTCCAGTTCGCCGGCCGCCGAGAGCCCGGCACCGCCCTTCGCGCCGGCAAGCGGAGGACGAGACAGACGAACGGCGGCGGACTCCAAAACCGACTTCGCACTCCGCGGCTTCGCAGTCTGCGCCGCCATCGGCGATCCGTTTGCGGCCGCGCCGGCCATCGCGCCGTTGCCCGCGGACGCGGAGGGACTATGCGCCGGCGCGCTCTTGAGGACATCAACCATGGGACGAAACAGAGCCGGAGCCAAAAGAGGGTGGGCTCCGGCGGCGAACATGGGTATGAGCGCGGACGCCTCGTGCGAGGCCCAGTCCACGTGAGGATCGAGACCGACGATGGCCACAGGGACGCTCTGCACCTCCGCCGCCGACTCCATCGGCCTCCCTCCCTCGCCAAGAATCGCCTCCACCCGCGGCCCGGGCAACGAAAAAAGAAACGCCGTCAGAATAAAGCGCACAGACAGATTATAGGACGCGGCACGAAAATCGGCATGGGCCTTTTAACCTAAAGCGCAGGGCCAAAGGGCCTAGGGAAAAGTGGGCCCTTGAACCGCACGCGCGCCGGCGCCGTCGGCGTGGCGGTGCCAGAGCTCGAGCATCAGGAGCGCCCAGAGGCGGTAGCCGTGGTCGCGGCGGCCACCCTGGTGCTCGCGCCACAGGCGGCGCAAACCTTCCTCCGCAAACCAGCCGCGGCCGAGGGCCTCGCGCGAGAGGACGTGCTCCTCCCAGTAGCCCTTGAGCGGACCGCGAAACCAGGAGCCCAGCGGGATGCCGAAGCCCATCTTGCCGCGGCGGAGGATGGGCGCCGGGAGAAGATCGCCGAAGGCCTCCTTCATGATCCATTTGTGGCCGCGCAGACCCTTGAGCTTCCAGTCCCCGGGCAGGCGGTAGGCCAGCTCGACGAACTCGTGGTCGAGCAGGGGCGAGCGGCCCTCCAGCGAGCAGGCCATCGTCGCGACGTCCACCTTGGCCATCAGGCACTCGGGGAGGTAGGTCTTAAAGTCCACGTAGAGAAGGCGGTTGACGAAGTCCTCGCCCTCGCAGGCGGCGAAGGCGGCGGCGAGATAGCCCTTGGCCGAGCCCAGCTCCGCGCCCAGCGCTTTCATAAACTCCGGGGAGTAGAGGCCTGGCTTCTCGTCCTCGGCGAAGTAGCCGATCATCCTGAGGTGGCGGCCGGGCAGGTCGTTGAACACGGCCGAGCGCAGGAAGCGCTTGGCGCGCCACAAGGTCCCGTGCGGGGCGTCCCACTCCGGCAGGAGCTCCGCGCCCGCCTTGAGCGCGCGCAGAGCGGGTCCCGGCAAGGCGTCGGCCAAACGAGCGGCCTTCATGGCGAAGTAGCGCACGTAGCCGGCGAAGTTCTCGTCGCCGCCGTCGCCGTTCAAGGCGACGGTCACGAACTTGCGCGTCTCGCGCGCGACGCAGTAGGTGGGCAAGGCCGAGGCGTCGGCGTAGGGCTCGCCGTAGTGCCAGGCGAGCCGAGGCAGGACGTCGGCCATCTCGGGCTTGACCGTGAACTCCGTGTGATCGGTCTTCCAGCGCTCGGCCACCAGGCGCGCGTAATGCGTCTCGGAGAAGCGCGCCTCTTCGAAGCCGATGGAAAACGTCCTCACCGGCTTGGAGGAGAGCCCGCTCATCAGCGCCGTGATCACGGAGGAGTCCAGGCCGCCGGATAAAAACGCGCCTAAAGGGACGTCCGAGATCATGCGCAGGCGCACGGATTCCGTCAGCTTTTCACGAAGCAAGGACTTCGCTTCTGCGACGTCCGTGGTGATCGGCGGTTTTCCTAAAGGCAGGTTCCAGTAGCGTTCCACCGTCGTCCTGCCGTTCTCCCAGGTGAGGGTGTGGCCGGGCGGAAGTTTTTTGACGGATTTATAAACCGTCTTGGGGGACGGAATATACTGCAAGGAAAGATACATGTCCACGGCGACGGGGTCCGTCTCGCGGGACAAGCTGGGATCGAGGGCAAAAAGACAGCGGAGTTCCGAGGCAAAAACCAGCGTGCCGGCCGGCCGTTCGGCGTAGATCAGCGGCTTCTTGCCGATGCGGTCGCGGGCAATGAAGAGGCGCCGACGGGGCTTGTCCCAGACCGCGAAGGCGAACATGCCGCGCAGGCGCTCGACGCAGCGCGGGCCCAGGTCGCGGTAGAGCGCCAGGACGACCTCGGTGTCGGTCTTGGTCGCGAAGCGGTGCCCGCGGCCCTCCAGCTCCGCGCGCAGCTCCCGGTAGTTGTAAATCTCGCCGTTGAGGACGATCCAGAGACGCCCGTCGTCGTAGGAGAGCGGCTGGTGGCCCGTGCTCAGGTCGATGATGGCCAGGCGGCGCATGGCCAGGCCCGCGGGCCCGTCGACGAGGAGCCCCTCGTCGTCCGGGCCGCGATGGGCGATGAGGTCGTTGGCGGCCTTCAGCGCCGCCCGATCCGGCGTCCGAGCGTCCCCGTAGACGACCCCGCAGATGCCGCACATTCGCGCTTATCCTATTTCAACCACAGCAGCGACGGAAGCGAGATCGTGATGATCCTGGGATCGAGCACCTCGACGTCGTCCTCCAAAGTCACGAGGAGGCCGAATGGCGCGTTATAGACGGATTTCTCCAGAAAGGCGCGCAGGCCCAGGGTATCCTGGTGCGCATCGATGCGCCGGCGATATTTCACCTCGACGGGGATGCGCCGGGTCCCTATCGTCAGAACGAAGTCCACCTCAGGCTCGGCGGCCCGCGCGGGGAAATAGGCCGTATCCAGGTTCGGGATGGACGCCAGGAAATAACCTAAAGCGCTTTCGGCCAAGTGGCCGGCCAAGTCCGTCAAGTGCGGATTTTGAGTCAAGCCGATTGAGTCCAGCGGCACGACTTCCTGAAGCCAGCTCGCGCGCAACGCAGGATCGCATAGGCATAGTTTGGGCGGCGATTTCTGGCGTTTCAGGCGCAGCTCCAGCGGCTTGATCAGGCGGATCAGCAGCGTCCCATCGAGGAAGCGCAAATAGTTGAGAATTCTATTCCAGCCGATATTGCTGGACAGCGCCTGATGGATTTCCGGGACGAAAACCCTTTGTCCCGGAGCCTGCCCCGCGTAGCGGCAGCACAAACGGAACACTTCCTCCAGGAGCTCCTCGTCCCGTTTCTGGCCCCGAACCCCCATGCGCAGGTCATGCTGAATGGCCCGCTGGATGACGGTCTCGTTGAGATAATCGGCGACCTCGGGCCATGGGGTGTCCGCTTTCTCATGCGCGATAGGGTAGGAGCCTCGTTCGGAGAAAGCGGCAAAAGCCCGCGTTCTCAAGCTCGCTTCTTTTTTGGTCCGCTCCTTGGCCTGCATCCAAAAATCCTGGGTGACGATTTTATCGAGGCCGTTGTCGCCCCAAAATGGAGCGACCGCCGCGCCAAGCCGGAGCTCGGCGATCTCGCGAAGAAATAAAGGCCCCAGATCCACGCTCGTGATGCGGCCGGCCAAGCTGTCGCGCCCCGCCTCGATGCGCAGGGAGGAACTGCCGGTGATCAAGGCGCGTATCGGATGATTGTCCACCAAGCTTTTCACCTGCGGCGCCCACGATCCCAGGTTCTGGATTTCATCGAAAAAGACGTAGACGGGCCGCGCCTGCTTTGCCGCGGCGTTGAAGGAGGCTTTCAGTATCTCCTTCTCGTACCAGCGCGCGACCGCCAGCACCGGCTCCTGAATTCCCTCAAGAGACGGGAGTTCGTCGAAGGGCACGTAAAGAATGCGGTCGGGCGAGACGCCCTCGCGGAGCAATTCCTGGATGATCTGCTTGAGCAGGATGGTTTTGCCGACGCGCCGCGGGCCGCGAAGAACCGCGGCGGGCGCCATTCCTTTGTCCAGCAAATGCCTCAAGCGCTGGAATGCCCACCGATGGAATCGCGGCAGATCGGGCAGAGGCTCGCCCCTCCACCAAGGATTGATGGAGCGGATGTTTTCTGAAAGCTCCAATGGCAACTGCCCAAACAATGGGTTGTGCTCGAGCGGATCTGTTTTTTTCATGGCCTATCTTCCCTTGAGCTTGATGAGTTCATGAATAATAAATCAAACTTATACGTCGCATACCCCGTTATAACCCATGACCGCCGCGCAAGCCCCGAAGAGGACCTTGGTCACGGGCGGCGCCGGATTCATCGGCAGCCACCTGGTCGAGCGGCTGCTCGACGACGGCCACCACGTGACCGTCGTGGACGACCTCTCGACGGGGCGGCTGGAGAACCTGGCGGCCGTCCGCGCGCACCCGCGACTGTCCGTGCGCCGCGCCGACGTCGCGCGCGTCGAGGAGATCCGCCCGCTCTTCGCGGGCGCCGAGTGGGTCTTTCACCTGGCCGCCCTGGCCGACGTCGTGCCGTCCATCGCGGAGCCGCTGAAGTACCACCGCGCCAACGTGGACGGGACGGCCGCGGTGCTGGAGGCCGCGCGCGCCGCGGGGGCCAAGCGCCTGGTCTACGCCGCCTCCTCCTCCTGCTACGGGCTGGCCGAGACGCTCCCCACGCCGGAGAGCGCCCCCATGCGGCCCATGTACCCCTACGCCCTGACCAAATGGATCGGCGAGCAGTACGTCCTGCACTGGGCGCGGACCTACAAGCTGAGCGCGGTCTCCCTGCGCCTGTTCAACGTGTACGGTCCGCGCGCGCGGACCGCGGGGACCTACGGCGCGGTCTTCGGGGTCTTCCTGGCCCAGAAGCTGGCGGGCAAGCCCTTCACCGTGGTCGGCGACGGCGAGCAGACGCGCGACTTCACCTACGTGGCCGACGCCGCCGACGCCTTCGCCGCGGCCGCGGCCTGCGACGCCTCGGGCGAGGCCTTCAACGTCGGCTCCGGCAGCACCTACTCGGTCAACGAGCTGGTCCGCCTGCTGGGCGGCCCGGCCGTGCGCGTGCCCAAGCGCCCCGGCGAGCCCGACGCGACCTTCGCCGACATCTCCCGGATCAAGGCGCGCGTCGGCTGGAGCCCCAAGGTCGGCTTCGCCGAGGGCGTGGCCCGCGTGCTGGAGAACATCGAGCAGTGGCGCGGCGCGCCCGTCTGGGACGCCGGCGCGATCCGGGAGGCGACCAAGGAATGGTTCCAATACCTGAGCTGAAAGCCTCTCGCGCGCGTCGGAAGGTCCTGTCCTTGGAGGAACTGGCCGCGCGCCTGGCCAAGGCCCGCGCCGAGGGGCGGCGCGTGGTGCTCTGCCACGGCGTCTTCGACCTCCTCCACATCGGACACATCCGCCACTTCGAGGCGGCGCGCCGCCACGGCGACCTGCTCGTCGCGACCGTCACCCCCGACCGCCACGTCAACAAGGGGCCGCACCGCCCCGCCTTCCCGGAGGCCCTGCGCGCCGAGGCCGTCGCCGCGCTCGACGCGGTGGACTACGCCGCGGTCAGCCGCTGGCCGACCGCGGTCGAGCCGATCCGGCTGCTCAAGCCGGGCGTCTACGCCAAGGGCGCCGACTACCGCCGCGCGGGCGACGACGCCACCGGCGGCATACGCCGCGAGGCCGCCGCGGTCCGCGCCGTCGGGGGGCGGCTGGTCTTCACCGACGACCTGGCTTTCAGCTCCTCGCACCTGCTCAACCGCCGCCTCTCCAGCTTCCCGGCCGAGGTGGACGCCTACCTGGAGGGCTACCGGCGGCGGCATTCCCTGGCCGAGACGCTCCGCCCGCTAGAGGCGGCCAAGGGGCTCAAGGTCCTCGTCGTGGGCGAGGCCATCGTGGACGAGTACGTATACTGCGACGCCATCGGCAAGTCCTCCAAGGAGCCCACGCTCGTGGTGCGCCGCGAGGGGGAGGAGCGCTTCGCGGGCGGCGCGCTGGCCGTCGCCAACCACGCCGCGGCCTTCGCCGGGCGCGTGACCCTGCTGACCCTCCTCGGCGATTCGCCGTCCCACGAAGCGTTCGCGCGCGGCAAGCTCCGGCCCAACGTGCGGCCCCGGTTCCTGCGCCGCCCCGGCTCGCCCACGATCGTCAAGCGGCGCTTCGTCGAGCGCTACCACTTCACGAAGCTGCTCGAGGTCTACGAGATCAACGACGCGCTGATGGAGGCGCCCCGGCGCCGCGCCCTGCGCGCCGCCCTGGAGCGGGAGCTGGGGCGCCACGACCTGGTCATCGTCGCCGACTACGGCCACGGCATGCTCGACGAGGACGCCGCGGCCTTCATCGCCCGCAAGGCCCGGCGGCTGGCGGTCAACGCCCAGTCCAACGCCGGCAACCTGGGCTACCACGCCGTCGACCGCTACCCGCGCGCCGACCTCGCCTGCCTGACGGAAGCCGAAATGCGCATGGAGTCGCGCGACCGCCGCGGCGACCTGCGCCGCCTCGTCCCCCTGTTCTCCAGGCGCGCGAACTTCCCGCGGGTGATCGTCACGCGCGGCAGCAACGGCTGCCTGGCCTGGAGCCGCGGCGAGGGCTTCCGCGAGGTGCCGGCCTTCGCGGGCCGCGTCCGGGACCGCGTGGGCGCGGGCGACGCTTTCCTGTCCGTGGCCGCCCTCTGCGACGCGGCCGGCGCTCCGCTGGAGGTGACGGGACTGGTGGGCAACGCGGCCGGCGCGCAGGCCGTGGCCGTGGTCGGCAACCGCGAGCCCCTCGACCACGCCGCCCTGCTCAAGCACGTGGAGTCCCTGCTCAAGTGACGCCTCCCTTCCGGCGGATCCTGGTCACGGGCGGGGCGGGCTACGTGGGCTCGGCGCTGGTGCCGGCGCTGCTGCGCGACGGGGCGCGCGTGCGCTCCCTCGACCTCGGCCTCTACGGGCGCGAGGCCCTGGCCGCGGTCCGCGGCCGCCCGGAGCTCGAGGAGGTCCGCGGCGACCTGCGCGACGAGGGCCTGGTCCGCCGCGCGCTGGAGGACTGCGACGCGGTCATCCACCTGGCCTGCATCTCCAACGACCCGAGCTTCGAGCTCGATCCGGCGCTGGGCAAGTCCATCAACCGCGACGCCTTCGAGCCCCTCGCCCGGCTGGCGCGCGAGGCAGGCGTCAAGCGCTTCATCTACGCCTCTTCCTCCAGCGTCTACGGCGTCAGCGGCGCGCCCGAGGTAGCCGAGGACCATCCGCTCGCGCCGATGACCGACTACAGCCGCTGCAAGGCCCAGTGCGAGCCGATCCTGCTGGCCCTGCGCGCGCCGTCCTTCGTCCCCGTGGTCCTGCGCCCGGCGACGGTGTGCGGCTACGCCCCGCGCCTGCGCCTGGACCTGGTCGTCAACCTGCTCACGGCCCATGCCTGGTTCAACCGGCGCGTGAAAATCTTCGGCGGCGCGCAGATGCGCCCCAACATCCACGTCGCCGACATGGTGGACGCCTACCGCCTGATGCTCGCCCTGCCCGACGCGGACGTGGCCGGGGAGATCTTCAACGTCGGCGACGAGAACCGCACCGTGGCCGAGCTCGCGGAGCTGGCGCGGGGCGTGGTCGCGCGCCTGGCGCCCGAGCGCGGGCCCGTCGCGCTCGAGGTCGTCCCCACCGACGACCAGCGCTCCTACAAGATCTCCTCGGCCAAGATCCTGCGCAAGCTGGGCTTCAAGACCCGGCGCACGATCGCGCAGGCCGTCGAGTCCCTGGTCGCGGCCTTCCAGGCCGGAAAGGTGACGGACCTCGACGACCCGCTCTACCACAACATCCGCGTGATGCAGGCGGCCAAGCTCTCATGAGGAGTCCGCGGTGACGGCGGCGGAGCTCGCCGAGCTGGAGGCGGCGGCGCGGCGCGTGCGCGGACGCATCCTGGAGATGTCGCACCGCGCCCAGACGCCGCACCTGGGTTCGTCGCTGTCCTGCGCGGACATCCTGGTGGCCGCCTATTGGAAGGCCCTGCGCGTCGATCCCGCGCGCCCCAAGGACCCGGACCGGGACCGCCTGGTCTTCAGCAAGGGGCACGGCGCCATGGCGCTCTACGCGGCGCTGGCCGAGCGGGGCTTCTTCGACCCCGCCCTGCTTCGGGAGTACGGGACCGACGGCGGGCGGCTGGCCGAGCACCCCAGCCCGGGCTGCGCGCCGGGCGTGGAGGTGGCGACCGGCTCGTTGGGCCACGGGCTGTCCTGGGGCGCGGGCCTGCTCCTGGCCGCCCGCCTGCGCAAGCGCCCGACGCGCGCGCTCGTGGTGATGAGCGACGGGGAGTGCGAGGAGGGCTCGGTCTGGGAGGCGGCGATGTTCGCCCCCGCGCACAAGCTCTCCGGCCTCACCGCGGTGGTGGACTTCAACGGCTGGCAGGCGACCGGACGCAGCGCCGAGATCATGGCCCTGGACCCTCTCGTCGAGAAGTGGAGGGCCTTCGGCTGGGCCGCGCGCGAGGTGGACGGCCACGACCTGCGCGCGCTCGCCGCGGCCCTGTCCGCCCCGCCCGACCCCGCGGGCCGGCCGACCGCGCTCGTGGCGCGCACGGTCAAGGGCAAGGGCGTGAGCTTCATGGAAGACGACAACAACTGGCACTACCGCAGTCCGAGCGACGCGGAGCTCGCCGCGGCGCGCCGGGAGCTGGGGCTGCCGTGAGGAACGCCTTCGCCGCGGAGCTGGCCCGGGCCGCGGACGCGGACCCGCGCGTGGTCATGCTCTCGGGCGACATCGGCAACCGCCTCTTCGACGCCTACAAGGCCGCCCACCCCGACCGCTTCTTCAACTGCGGCGTGGCCGAGGCCAACATGGTCACCGTCGCGGCGGGGCTGGCCGCGGAGGGCCTGCGCCCCGTCGCTTACACGATCGCGCCCTTCGTGACCCTGCGCGTGCTCGAGCAGATCCGCGTGGACCTCTGCTGCCACGACCTGCCCGTCGTGGTGGCCGGGGTCGGGGCGGGGCTCTCCTACGCGTCGCTGGGCCCCACGCACCACTCGATGGAGGACGTCGCCTGCCTGCGCGCCCTGCCCAACATGACCGTGGTCTGCCCCGCCGACCCCGCGGAGGCGCGGCTGGCCCTGCGCGCGGCGCTGGCCCGCGAGGCGGGAGGGCCGGTGTACCTGCGCCTGGGCAAGAAGGGCGAGCCGGCGGTCCACGCCTCGGCCCCGGACTTCCGCATCGGCCGCGCGCTGGTCCTCAAGCCCGGCCGCGACGCCGCCCTGCTGGCAGCCGGGACGATCCTGCCCGAGGCCCTGGCCGCGGCGGAGCTCCTGGCCGCCCGCGGCGTCTCGACCGAGGTGGTCAGCTTCCACACCTTGAAGCCCTTGGACGAGGACTACCTGGCCGCGGCCTTCGCGCGCTTTTCCGTCGTGGCGGCCATGGAAGAGCACGGCCTCATCGGCGGCCTGGGCGCCGCGCTGGCCGAGTGGGCCTGCGAGCGCGACGGCCTCAAGGCCAGGCTCTGCCGGATCGGGGCGCGGGACGAGTTCCTCCACGAGTGCGGCGACCAGGCCTGGGCGCGCGGGCGCTTCGGCCTGACCGCCGCGGCCGCGGCCGGGAAGATCCTCGCGCGGCTGGGACGATGAGGACCCCCGCCGCCGTCCTGGTCGAGCCGGGCAAGCCGCTGGCCCTGGCCGAGCTCGAAATCCCGGCTCTCAAGCCCGGCCAGGTCCTCGTGGAGGTCGCCTTCAGCGGCGTGTGCCGGACCCAGCTTTTAGAAACGCGCGGCGAGAAGGGCCCCGACGCCCACCTGCCGCACGCGCTGGGGCACGAGGGCTCGGGCACGGTGCGCGAGGCGGGTCCCGGCGTCTCCAAGGTCAAGCCGGGCCAGGACGTCGTGCTGACCTGGATGAAAGGCTCCGGAGCCGAGGCCGGCGGCGCCGTCTACCGCTGGGGGAGCCGGACCGTCAACGCGGGCGCAATGACCACCTTCCAGCGCCTGGCCGTGGTCAGCGAGAGCCGCCTCGTCGCCCTCCCTCCCGGCCTGCCCGCCGCGGCGGCCTCCCTGATGGGCTGCGCCCTGCCCACGGGCTTTGGCATGATCTTCAACGTCTTGCGCCTAGCGCCCGGCCAAAGCGTCGCCGTGTTCGGCGCGGGCGGCGTGGGCCTGTGCGCGGCGGCCGCGGCCCGCTGCGCGGGCGCGGGCGTGACGGTCGTCGTGGACCCGCGCGCGGATCGGCGCGCGGCGGCGCTGGCCCTGGGCGCGACGCGCGCGCTGGCGCCGGGCCCGGGATTGGCCGACGAGCTGCGCGCGCTGGCCCCCGAAGGCTTTGACGCCGCGGTGGAGGCCAGCGGACGGACGGAAGCCATGGCCGCCGCGCTGGCCTGCGTGCGGCCGCGCGGGGGCTCAGCCGTGGTCGCCGGCAACGCCCGCTTCGGCGAGATGTTGGCGGTGGACCCGCGCGAGCTCAACGCGGGCAAGCGCCTGCTCGGCACCTGGGGCGGCGACAACGAGCCCGACCGGGACTTCCCGCGCTGGGCCGGTCTGATCGCCGAGCATGGGCTGGATCTGGCGCCGCTCTTGGGCGCGGCCTATCCGCTGGCGCGCGTCAACGAGGCGCTGGCCGACCTCGAGTCCGGGCGCGTCCTGCGCCCGCTTCTCGACCTCTCCCTGGCATGAGGATCGGACTCGACCTGGACAACACGCTGGTGCGTTACGACGAGGTCTTCCACCGGGAGGCGGCGGCGCGCGGCCTCATCCCGGCGGACCTGCCGCCCGTCAAGGAGCGCGTGCGCGACTTCCTGCGCGCCGCGGGCCGCGAGGCGGACTGGACCGAGCTGCAGGGCTGGGCCTACGGCCCGGGCATGGAGACGGCGCGGCCCTTCCCGGGGGCGGGCGAGTTCCTGGCCGCCTGCCGCGCCCGCGGCGCGCAGGTGCGCGTGATCAGCCACCGCACCCGCCGGGCCCTGCGCGGGCCGGGCCACGACCTCCACGCGGCGGCGCGCGGCTGGCTGGAGAAAAGCGGCTGGCTCGGCCCGGGCGGCGCCCTGGACGCCGGACACGTCTTCCTGGAGGAGACCAAGGCGGCCAAGCTCGACCGCATCCGCGAGCAGGCCTGCACCCACTTCGTCGACGACCTCCCCGAGTTCCTGGCCGAGCCGGACTTCCCCCCCGGCGTCGAGCGCCTGCTCTTCGACCCCGCCGGCGCGCGCGCCGGCGAAAACCTGCCGCGCGTGGGCTCCTGGGAGGAAGCCCGCCGCCGGCTGCTGGACGAGTCCGTGCCGAGCCCGAAGGGTCGAGACCTCGAGGCGACGGCACGCCGCCTCGCCGAGGCCTCGGGCCTGACCGGCCCCTTCCGATGCGACGCCGTCGCCGGCGCGGCCAACAACCGCGTGTTCCGCCTGCGCGGGGAGGGCTGGGACGCGCTCCTCAAGGCGTACTACCGCCGCCCCGACGACCCGCGCGACCGCCTGGGCGCCGAGGCCGCCTTCTCGCGCTTCGCCTGGGAGCGCGGCCTGCGCGCCCTGCCCCGTCCGCTCGCCGTCGACCCCGCGGCGGGCGCGGCGCTCTACGCCTGGGTCGAGGGTCGGCGCCTGGAGCCCGGGGAGGCCGACGCCGGGCGCGTCCGGGAGGCGCTGGAGTTCTTCCAAGCCCTCAACCGGCACCGCGCCGCCGCGCGGGAGGCCGGGCTTCCCGACGCCTCCGAGGCCTGCTTCACCCTCGCGGCGCACGCGGCCGCGGTCCGGCGGCGCGTGGAAGCCCTGGCCGCCGCCGCCGAGCCGGAGGCCGCGGACTTCGCGCGGACGGCCCTGGCCCCGGCGCTGGCGCGGGCCGAGAAGCGCCTGCGGGCCGCCTCCGCCCGCGGCGACGCGCCCCTGCCCGCGGCGCGGCGCGTGCTCTCGCCGTCTGACTTCGGCTTCCACAACGCCCTGCTGGGCGCCGATGGCCGCCTGCGCTTCCTCGACTTCGAGTACGCGGGCTGGGACGACCCCGCCAAAACCGTCTGCGACTTCTTCCTCCAGCCCGCCGTCCCGGCGCCTGCGGGCTCGCGCGCGGAGTTCGCGCGGGGCGTCGGCGAGGCCGTCGGCGACCCGGACGGCGTCGCGGCCCGCGCCGCGGCGCTGGCTCCGCTCTACCGGGTGAAATGGGCCTGCATCGCGCTCAACGACTTCCTGCCCGCCGGGCGCGCGCGGCGGCGCTTCGCGTTGGGGGAGGAAGCGCTGGCCGGGCGCCGCGCCGGCCGGTTGGCGGCCGCCCGCCGGCTTCTGGCGGCGGCCGCGGAGGACGAGAGCGCATGAAGATCGTCGTGCTGGGAGCCAACTCCTTCTCCGGCCAGGACTTCATCGACCTCCTGCTCGGGGACCCCGCGCGCCAAGTGCTCGGGGTCAGCCGTTCGCCGGAGCGCTCCGCGCTGTTCCTGCGCTGCAAGTCCCGCGCCGACCTCTCGCGCTATCGCTACGTCCGGGCCGATCTCAACCAGGACATGGACTCCCTCCTCGCGCTGCTCGACCGCGAGCGGCCCGACGCCGTCGTCAACTTCGCGGCGCAAAGCGAGGTCGCGCCGAGCTGGGAGCGGCCCGAGGACTGGTTCCAGACGAACACGGTCGCCCTGGCGCGGCTGGTCAACCACCTGCGCCGCCGCGACTACCTCCGGCGCTGGCTCCAGGTCTCCTCGCCGGAGGCCTACGGGACCTGCGCGGGCCGCGTGGACGAGTCCGCGCCGCTGCGCCCGAGCACGCCCTACGCCGCCTCCAAGGCCGCGGCCGACCTTCTGCTCTCGGTCTACAGGAAGCAGTTCGGCTTCCCCCTGCTCACCGTGCGCGCCACCAACGTCTACGGCGCGCGCCAGCAGCTCTTCAAGATCATCCCGCGCACCGCGATCTACCTGCGCCTGGGACGGACCGTCGCGCTCCACGGCGGCGGGCGGGCGGTCAAGTCCTACATCCACGTCCGCGACGTCTCGCGCGGGGAGCTGGCGATCCTGGACCAGGGCCGCCTCGGGGAGGTCTACCACCTGTCGCCCGACGAGGGCGTCGAGGTTCGCGAGGTCGTGCGCCGCCTTTGCAGCCGGCTCGGCAAGGACTTCGCCGCGACCACGGCCGCCGTCGAGGAGCGCCCCGGCCAGGACAAGGCTTATCTTCTCGACTCCTCGAAGGCCCGGACCGAGCTGGGCTGGCGCCCAGCGGTCGGGCTCGACGAGGGACTCGGGGAGGCCGCCGGCTGGGTCGAGGCGAACTGGGACGAGATCTCGCGCCAGCCCTTGGAGTACCAGCACAAGCCCTAGAACGAGGGACCCTCTCATGGCCTACGTCGATTTCATCTCCAAGATCCATAAATCCACGCCGCGCGACTATCTCGCGCGCGTCAACGAGGCCGACAAGGCCGCCTGCGCCGAGGTCGCGCTCCGTTGGGGCAGGGACTACTGGGACGGGGAGCGCAGGTTCGGCTACGGCGGCTACCGCTACGACGGGCGCTGGCGGCCCGTGGCCGAGGCCATGTCGCGGCACTACGGCCTCCAGCCCGGCGCGCGCATCCTGGACGTGGGCTGCGGCAAGGGCTTTCTCCTCTACGACTTGCGGCGGGCCGTGCCGGACTCCAAGGCCGCGGGCCTGGACGTCTCCGCCTACGCCGTGGAAAATGCCAAGGAGGAGGTCCGGCCGTTCCTCCAGGTCGGCCGCGCGGAAAAACTCCCCTTTCCGGACAAGTCCTTCGACTTCGTCGTCTCGGTCAACGCCCTGCACAACCTGCGCAACTACGAGCTTCACGACGCCCTGCGCGAGATCGAGCGCGTGGGCCGGGGGCCCAAGCACGTGATCGTGGAGAGCTACCGCGACGAGCGCGAGAAGGCCAACCTGCTCTACTGGCAGCTCACCTGCCGCAGCTTCCACTCCCCGGACGAGTGGGAGTGGATCTTCCGGCAGGCCGGCTACGCCGGCGACTGGTCGTTCATTTTCTTCGAATAGGTAGAATAGGCCCCATGGCAAAAAAAGCCGAGACGCGCGAGCCGCAGTACCAGCGCTGCCTGGACCTCAAGCGCCGCAAGGGGCTGGCCTCCCTCGGCCTGGGGACGAGCCAGCTTTGGAGCGACGACCCGCGCCACCTGCTCTTCCTGCTCTCGCGCTACAAGTTCGCCGCCAAGATGCTCGCCGGCCGCCGGCGCGTCCTGGAGGCGGGCTGCGGGGACGCCTTCGCGACCCGGCTCGTCCAGCAGACGGTCGGCCGCGTCACCGCCGTGGACTTCGACCCCGTCTTCATCGCCGACGCCCGCGCGCGCCAAGACCCGGACTGGCCCCTGGACCTGCGCGTCCACGACCTCCTGCGCGGGCCGGTGCCTGGTCGCTTCGACGCGGCCTACGCGCTCGACGTCTTGGAGCACGTGCCCGCGCGCGACGAGGACCGCTTCCTGCGCCACGTCGCGCGCTCCTTGACCCCCGACGGAATCCTGCTGGTCGGCATGCCCTCGATCCAGTCCCAGGCCCATGCCAGCCCGCCGAGCAAGGCCGGCCACGTCAACTGCAAGGACCAGCCCGCCCTCCAGGCCCTGCTCGAGCGCCATTTCCGCGGCGTCTTCGTCTTCTCGATGAACGACGAGGTCGTGCACACCGGCTTCTCACCGATGGCGCACTACCTGCTGGCCTTGGGCTGCCGCCCGCGGCGGCGCTGATGGGCGGGGCGGCGGGGACCGTCCTGGTCGTGGGCGCCGACGGGTCGGTCGGCCGGGCGTTGCTGGACCTGTTCCGAGCGCGGGGGCGGCGCGCGCTGGGCACGAGCCGCCGGCCGGACGCGGGCCCGGATCGCATCCGGCTGGACTTGCTGGAAACGGAACGCTGGGCGCCGCCCGCGGGCGTCTCTCTCGCCTTCCTCTGCGCGGCCGCGTCCACGCTGGAGGCCTGCCGCCGCGACCCCGAAGGCTCGGCAGCCGTCAACGTGCGCGGCTCGCTGGCCGCGGCCCGGGCGCTGGCCAGCGCGGGAGCGCGCGTCGTGGCGCTCTCCAGCGACCGCGTCTTCGACGGGACGCGCCCGCGCCGGCGCGCCGAGGAACCGCCCTGCCCCGTCACGGACTACGGCCGCCAGAAAGCGGCGCTGGAAGAGGGCCTGCGCGGACGGCCGGGGATCGCGGTCGCGCGCCTGACCAAGGTGCTCGCTCCGGACGCCGGACTCCTCGCCGGCTGGGCAGCGGACCTGCGCGCGGGGCGGACGGTGCGGCCCTTGCGCGACGCGACGCTGGCGCCCCTCTCCCTGGCGGCGGCCGCGGCGGCGCTGGCCGACGTCGGCGAGCGCGGCGGCGACGGGCTCTACCCGCTCTCCGGCCGCGAGGACGTCTCCTACGCCGAGGCCGCCGCCCGCCTGGCGCGACGGCTCGGCGCCGACAGCGCGCTCGTGGCGCCGACCGAGGGGCGCCCGGGACTGGCGGCGGGGTTCCTCCCTCCCTTCACCAGCCTGAACTGCGCCCGCGCCGCCGCGGAGCTGGATTTTTGCCCGCCCTCTCTCGACGAGGTCCTGGAGACGCTGGCATGAGCCTCCCCAGTTTGTCGGTGGTCATGGCCAACTACAACCACGCCCGCTTCCTGCTCGAGTCGCTGGAGGCCTTGGCGCGCCAGTCCTGGCCCGCCCGGGAGATTCTCGTGGTGGACGACGCCTCCACCGACGACAGCGTCCGCGTGGTCGAGGATCTGAGCCGCCGCTATCCGGCCATCCGCCTCCTGCGCAACGAGCGCAACCTGGGCGCGGCCCTCAGCTTCCGGCGCGGCGCGGAGCAGGCCCGCGGCGACTGCCTGTTCTTCCCCGCGGCCGACGACCGCGTCCTGCCCGGCTTCTTCGAGAAGTCGCTGGCCCTGTTGGACCGCTACCCCCAAGCGGGCCTCTGCTCCGCGCTCGCCGCGCTGATCGGGCTCAACGGCGAGGACCTGGGCCCCTGCCGCACGCCCGCCCCGCTCGACGCGCCGGGCTATCTCTCTCCGGCGGCGGCGCGGAAGGCCTTCGAGCGGCGCGGAAACTGGGTGGTCACCTACTCCGCGATCTACCGGCGCGAGGCGTACCGGGAACTGGGCGGCCACGACCCCGCGCTCGGGCCGACCTGCGACGGCCTGCTCAACTTTGTCATCCCCCTGCGCCATGGCGCATGCTTCATCCCGGAGCGCCTGGTGCTCTGGAGGAAGTCGGACGCGGGCTACGCGCTCAAGTCCAGCGCCGACTGGACGTCCGGCCTGGCCGTCATCGAGGGTCTGGAGCGCCGACTGGCGGCCCCGGACCTGGCCGGCCTGTTCACGCCCCGCTGGCTGGCGGTCTGGAAGCGCCAAGCCCTGCGCACTTTCCTCTACGAGCTCGACCGCCGGGGCGCGGCGGGCCCGGAGGAGCTGGCGGCCGCGGTCCTGCGCTTGAGCGACGGGCGGGCCGCCGACAGGCTCTACGCCGCGGCGCTGCGGCGGCTGCCGAGCGCGGCGCGAGGGCTGACCAAGGCCTATCTTCTCTCCCAGCGCCCGCCGGCCGAACTCTGGCGCGACGCGCTCGGCCGCCTGGGGGCGGCATGAGGGGCGATGCCGCGCTCCCGCGCTCCTTCCGCTTCGCCCGGGGCTTGCGCTGGAGTCTTCTGGGCCAGGCCGCCGGCCTGGCCGTGGGCCTGGTCGCCACCCCGGTTCTCGTCTCCCGGCTGGGCCTGGAGCGCTACGGCCTCTACGTCCTCCTGCAGGCCGCGGCGAGCTGGCTGTCCCTGCTCACGCTCGGCGCCGGAGCCGCCGCGGTGCGCTGGATCGCCGCGCTCAAGACCGCCGGGGACGGGCGCGGTATGCGCCGCGCCGCGCGGCTGACCTTGCTCTTCCACGGCCCCGCGGTCCTGGCGGGAAGCGCCGCGCTCGCCCTGGCGGCGCGGCCCCTCCTGGCGCGCGTCTTTCGCGTCCCGGAGCCCCTGCTCGCCCTGGGCGCCGACGTCCTGGCCCTGGGCGCGGCCGGCGCCTTCTTCTTCGTGCTGTCCCTGGCGGCCGGCGCCCTCCTGCAGGGCCTCCAGCGCTTCGACGCGCAGGCGACCGTCTCCTTCCTCCAGGGCGCCCCGACGGCGGCCGGCGCCGCGGTCCTGGCCGCGCTCGGCGCGGACCTGCGCGCCGTCGCGCTCTGGTACGCCGCCTGGAATGCCATCGTGGCCGCGCTGTCGCTGGCCTGGGCCGGCGTCCTCCTGCGCCGCGCCGCGCCCGACCAGGGGCCGGGACGCGTCCCTCCGGGGGAGTTCGCGTCCTGGGGCCTGAGCCAGTGGGTGAGCTCGGTCGCCGGGCTCGTCTGCGGCCAGTTCGACCGGGTCTTCGCCGCGCGCCACGCGACGCTGGCCGGCCTGACGCTCTACGCCGTCCCCGTCGGCCTCCTCCAACGCCTCCAGGTCCTGCCCGCGATGCTCTCCACCGTGCTGGCCCCGATGCTCGTCGAGTTCGAGGCCGGCGACCGCGAGGGACTCCGGCGCCTCTACCTGCGCGCCACGCGCGTGCTCTTCGGGCTGGTCCTGCCGATCCTGGTCCTGCTCTTCTGCCTCATCCCCCAGTTCCTCTCCATCTGGCTTGGCGGCGAGTTCGGCGACCGCTCCGTGTGGCCGGCGCGCCTGCTCATACTCGCCCAGGCCGCGGGCCTCCTGTCCAACCTGCCCAACACGACCGCCTTCGCGCGCGGCCGGCCGTGGTCCATCCCCGTCCTCACCTGGTCGCAGGCCGCGGCAAGCTCGCTGGCCTGGGCGCTCCTGGCCCCGCGCTGGGGCCTGCTCGGCATCGCCTGGGGGACCCTGCTGGCTCAGTCTTTGCCCGCCCTGGTCTTCGCGGCCTGGGCCCAGCGCCGCGTCCTGGACCTGCCCCCGTCCCGCTTCCTGCGCGAGGGCCTCTTCGCGCCAGCGCTGGCGTCGCTCCTCTTGCTGGCGGCGGTGTTCCCCCTCCACGCCTGGGCCGGCACCTGGACTCGCCTGATCGGCGTGAGCGCCGCCGGGCTCGTCTTCTACGCGGCCGCTTTCTGGCGCCTCGCGCCCCCCTTGGACCGCGAGCTGGCCCTGGGCTACCTGCGCTGGGAGCGCTCGCCGCGGTAGAGACTTCCAGCTACTTGCGTCTGACGTACTGACGCCAGCCCGAGCGCGGCGAACTCCTGCCGCCCAATGAGGCATGGGTCTTTGGCCCTATAAGGGCGTGGGCCTTTAGGCCCTGGGAAACTAAAAGGCGTAATAGATCAGCGGATTGAAGCGGCGGCGAACTGTGCGGCCAGGGGCGGTCGGCCCGAGGCAATGTGATCGATAAGGCCATCGCGAAGACTGCGCATGGGATCGAGGGATCGCAAGTGCAGGGTCTGGAATACGGACATC
>JACQPJ010000006.1 GCA_016207605.1 Elusimicrobiota bacterium | reverse complement strand
CGTCTATTCCGACTCACATAGGCTCATTGAACTGCGCGGGGCCGGAGCCGCTCGTCCCCCACGCGGCAATAAGGTATAAATCCTGTGCGTCAGTCCGCGCGGCCGCCAAGGAAGCCGCGACAAAAACAATCGCCGATATCGTCCTTGCTGCGTTCATGGCCTGCTCAGTCAACGATGATCTTCCTGAGGGTTAATGCGGCGGCTGCGGCCGGTCCATGGACCCCTGTTCAGTCCGCGGCCGGCCGACAAGCTTCAAGACCATATCCGAGTGGACGAACCGGCGCTCTATCACCTCGTAACCCGCCATCACGCAATGCTCCTGCGTGCGCCGGTCGAAACGCGCGCCGTAGAGGCGTTCCACCCAAGGCGACAGAATCCGCATCCATAAACGCCGACGGGGATTGCGCGAATAGACGTATTCCAGCAGGTACACTTTGCCGGCGGGTTTGAGCACGCGTTTGATTTCTCGCAAGGCTCTCTCCTGCAATTCGTCCGGCAGAACGCAGAAGAGAAAAGTGCTCACGCAAGCGTCGAACTCACCATCCTTGAAGTTCAGGCTGAGCGCGTCGGCAACCACGATATGGGCCTTGCGTCCCGTCGCCTCAATGCGCTCCCGGGCGCGCTCAAGCATCTCAGGACTTAGGTCCGCCGTAATGACGTCCGCATCAGGCGGATAATAGGGAGCGTTGCGCCCCGTTCCGGCTCCCAAGTCCAGTATTTTGCCGCCGAGGCCCTTCCACAGGTTGCGGCGCAACGCCCGGTATCGGAAAAATTCAAACGGCCAGTCGAGCAAATCGTAGTAGCGGCTTGCTCTGGCATAGAGCCTTCGGAGCGGTTCGGTTTCCCGCAGTCGGCCTCCGGATGGGGTCATGTCCCGCTCGCGCCTCATACGCGGTTTGTCTCCGCCTGGATGGCCTTGATGGAGTTGGCCACGTTTCCCAGGCAGCACGCTCCCTGCGGGTTCTTGCGCTCGCAGGCGCAGCGGCCCTCGGCGATCCCCTTCTTGATCCGCTCCGGGATAGCGGTCCTGCCTCTCTCCGCCAAGTCCTGTCGGAGATCGCCGCGCTTGAAGCCGAAGCAGTAGCAGACGGGCACATGATCGCCCTGGTCCTTGATCGTCACGGGCAGGATCGTCTGGCCCTTGCGGACGACGAATCCGCTCGGGTTGCAGTAGACGACTTCACAGGCCGGACTGAGGCAGAAGGCGGCGTCGTCTCCGAGGGCCGCCCTCAAGGGCTGGGGGACGTGATGATCCAGGGTCAAAGCGGTCACTTTGCGTCCGGCGTTGCCGCAGAGGGGGCACGGACAGGTCGTCGTCCGAATGCGGCAGCACTCTTCGTGGTTAGGAGCGCGGCTTTCCATGAGCCCCTCCTTCCAGAATCTCGGCCTTGTAGCCGGCGGCCGCGACAGCCTCGAGCACCGCCTGGGGATCGGCCTTGCCGTCCGTGGCCACCCGAGCCCGTTGGCTGTCGAAATCCACGCTGGCGGAGGTGACCCCGGGGACCTTCTCCACCGACTTCTTGATCGCGGCGGCGCAGGCCGCGCAGTCCATGCCCGAAATCCTCAGACTGATCACCTGGGCGTCCGCCGCAACGGCAACAGATCCTCTGTTGAGCAGCCAGGCGGACCAGTTGGGGAAAGTCGCCACGCCCAAAGTCATGACCGTTACGGCCCAGAGCGTGGCCTTCACCGTCCGGTTGCCGGATCGCAGCTCACAGTTGCCATCCGCGCAGGCGACAGCCCGTTTCCTGTATGCCAGGTAGAAACCGGCGGCCAGGACGAGTCCCGTCAGGGCAAGAAACAGCGGCCGGTACCGGGTCAATCCCGCGGCCAAACCCAGGCTGCCAAGACCCAGGCCGGTCATGATCAGCGGACCGATGCAGCAAATTGAGGCCAAGCCCGCCGAAGCCAGGGCGACGGCTCCGACGATGACTCTATTGTTCATGGCGATTGCCTCCCGTCTTCAAGACTGTCCAGGATCGGGCAGCGATTGGTCGTCGCCCTAGCCGAGCATGTCCGAATGAGCCGTTGCAGCACCCTCTCCATCGCGCCAAGCCCCGCGATCTTGTCTTGCACGATCTTGAGCCGTGCTTGGGCCCGTTTCATGACCTTGCCGCACTGGATCTTGCGGCCGATGCGCAGGCGCAGGAGCTTGGCGATCTCGTCAAGGGAAAAGCCGAGGTCTTGGGCATTCCTGATGAAACGGAGCTTCCTGACGGCCTCCTGGCCGTAGAGCCTATAGCCTGAGTCCCGGTGACCATCGGGAAACAAGAGTCCGCGGCGCTCATAGTAGCGGACCGTTTGAATGTTGACTCCGGCCTGCCTGGCCACCCTGCCTATAGTCAATTTTCCATCCATGGCGATTCCTCACTCACAGTATAGACCCTATACCTAAGTATAGAGTCAAGGGGATTTGTTACGGGTCCTAAGCTGCGGGTTGTGACATCAGCGCGGCGAAGTGCGGGTCGCGGCGGGACAGGTCGTCGTAGGAGCCCTCGGCGGCGAGGCGGCCAGCCTTGAGCAGCATGATCTTGTCGGCGCGCCGGATGGTCGTGGGCCGGTGCGCGATCACCAGGAGGGTCTTGCTCCCGCGCAGGGCGGCCAGCGAATCCAGGAGTTCGCCCTCGGTGATGCCGTCCAGCGCGCTCGTGGATTCGTCCATGACCAGAAGGTCCGGGTCGCGGTAGAGAGCGCGCGCGATGCCCAGCCGCTGGCGCTGGCCGCCGCTGAGCAGCGCGCCGCGCTCGCCGACCCGCGTTAAGAGGCCATTGGGCAAGGAAGCGACGAACTCGTCGAGCCGCGCCAGGCGCAGGGCTTCGCGGGCGCGCCCCTCGTCGATGGCGCTTTCCGCCACGCCGAAGGCGACGTTGGCGGCGACGGTGTCATCCGAGATGAACACCGACTGCGGGATGTAGCCGATGCGCCGCCGCCAGGCGGGCAGGTCCTCGGGGTTCAGGGTCCGGCCGTCTACGAGGAGACGCCCCTCCTGCGGGCCGAGCAGGCCTAGGAGGATGTCGGCGAGCGTGGTCTTGCCCGCGCCAGAGCCGCCGGCCAGCGCCGCGAAGGCGCCGTGCGGGATCGTCAGGCTGACGCCGTCCAGCGCGCGCCGCGCGCCGCGCGGCCCCGGATAGGCGAAGCCGACGTTCTGGAACTCCAGCCGGGAGCGGAATTGGAGCGCCCGCGCCGGCCGCGGCGAGGGCGCGGGCGGCGCCGCCGCGGAGGCTAGGACGTCGGTCGCCTCGACGAACTGCGAATGAAACTGCCGCATCTGCGCGAAGGCCACCGAGGCCCGCGAGAGCGAGGGCATGAGCCGGTAGCCCGCCGCGGCGTACACTGACAGCAGCGGCACGATCTCCGCCGGGGGGCGGCCTTTGGCCGCCAGATACATCGCCAAGCCGAGCATCGCGCACACCGCGGCGGACTGGATCAGCGGGGAGGGCAGGACCTGGGCGACGTTGGCCTCGGCGAAGGCGCTTGAGAACGCGGCCGCCGGGAGCTCGAACTTGCGCCAGAATGCGTCCTCGGCGTCGGCGGCCTTGATCTCCTTGACCGACTGCAGGGCCTCCAGGCAGTAGGCGAAGCGCCGGCCGTTGGCTTGGTCGGCCTCGCGCCCGAGCCGCTGGACGCGTCCGCGCAGCGACAGCAGGATCAGTCCCGTCAGGCCGCCCAGACCCAGGATCACGATCGCTCCGGCGGCCGGGTCCATCCAGAGCACCAGTCCCGCCAGGGCGGCGATGATGAACGACTCGGAGAACAGCGCCATCCACGGCAGGAGCGTCCCGCTGGCCGTCGCGTCGGCCTGGGCGACGACGTTCTTGGCCAGCTCCGCGCTGTGCCGGTCCAGGAAGAACGCGTAGGGCCGGCGCAGGTAGTTGGCCAGCAGGCGCGTGGAGACGCGCGCGGTCAGGCCCATCGCGTAGCGCGTCATGTAGGCCTGACGCGCGATCAGGAACGCGGTGGAGACGAGGAACGCCGCCAGGCACAGCGCCCCGAAGGCAAGCAGGAAGCTCTTGTCCTCGACCAGGCCGAACCGCGTCCGCAGCGCGAGCAAGATCGGGTGCTCCCGGGCGAAGTCCGGGCGCGAGAGCAGGGCCAGGAAGGGATAAATCCCCGCGGCTCCGACCAGCTCGATGAAGCCCCCGGCCGCCCCCAGCCCCAGCCCGAGCAGGAAGCCGCCGCGGTCCTCGCCCACGACGTGCCGCCACAGCCGCCGCGTCGTCCCCGCGTCCGTGATCGTCATCCCGGGTATTGGACTAAATTCGCCGCTCTAGCTGTCGGCGTCTTGCCCTTGACAAGTTGTATATCATCATAATATACTCAAAGCGTGAGCGCGGGCGATCCTTTCCAGGGCGAAGGGTTCGACTGGGATCGGGACAACTCCGAAAAGATATGGAGCAAGCACGAAGTCTCTCCGTTCGAATGCGAGCAGGCCTTTTTCAACCGGCCGCTGGTCGTTGCGCCGGACGAGTCCCATTCCGTTGCGGAGGCGCGATTCTACGTGCTGGGGCGGACGGACGCGGGGCGCAGGCTGTTCCTCGTTTTCACGGCGCGCAGGAATCAGGTTCGAGTAATTTCAGCGCGGGACATGAGCCGCAAGGAGCGGGAGATTTATGAGAGCCATGAAGAATAAGATTCCCAAGTTCAAGAATGAACGGGAGGAGAGGGCGTTTTGGGCTTCCCATGATTCCGCGGACTATGTCGATTGGCGGCGCGGGGAGAAAGCGATCTTTCCCAACTTAAGGCCGTCGGTCAAGTCCATCTCGCTGCGTCTCCCGGAAGCCATGCTGGGGGAGCTTCGGCTTTTGGCGAACAAAAGGGATGTGCCCTACCAATCGCTCTTGAAGATATTCCTGTCGGAGCGGATCGAGCAAGAGCTGCGGCTTCATCCTCGCGGCGCCTGACGGATGAAGACCTGCGACGTTCTGGTGGTCGGCGGCGGGGTCGTGGGGCTGGCGATCGCGCGCGAGCTCAAGCGGCGTCGGCCCGGCGCCGCGGTCGTCTTGATCGAAAAAGAGGACGCGCCGGGGCGGCACGCGAGCGGACGCAACAGCGGCGTGCTTCACGCCGGGTTCTACTACACCGCCGACAGCTTGAAAGCGAGGTTCACGCGCGCGGGCAACCTCGCCTGGACGGAGTACTGCCGCGCCAAGGGCCTGCCGCTGCGCGCCTGCGGGAAGCTGGTCGTGGCCTCGCGCGAGGAGGACCTGGCCGTCCTCGACGAGCTCCTGCGCCGGGGCCGCGCCAACCACGTGCCGGTGGAGGAGGTCGACGAGAAGGCCGCGCGGGCCATCGAGCCGCGGGCCAAGACCTTGGGGCGCGCGCTCTATTCGCCGAGCACGGCGGTCGTGGACCCGGCCGCCTGCATGGCCGCGCTCGCCGACGACGCGCGCAAAGAAGGGGTCGAAGTTCTGCTCGGCGCGGGCTATCGGGGCCGCCGCGGGAGGGTCGTGGAGACCGCGGCCGGTCCCGTGGAGGCCGGCTTTGTCGTCAACGCCGCGGGGCTCTACGCGGACAAGATCGCGCGGGATTTCGGGTTTTCCCGGCGCTACCGCATCCTGCCGTTCAAGGGGCTGTATCTATACTCCGACGAGCCCGCGGGGTCCTTCCGGACGCACGTCTACCCCGTGCCCGACATCCGCAACCCCTTCCTCGGCGTTCACGTCACGGTGACCGTGGACGGGCAGGTGAAGATCGGCCCGACCGCGATCCCGGCTCTATGGCGGGAGAACTACGGCGGCTGGGATAATTTCTCGGCCTCCGAGCTGGCCGAGATCCTTCTGCGCCAGGCCGGGCTCCTGCTCGGCGCCGATTTCGATTTTCGCCGCCTGGCTTTGGAAGAGATTCGCAAGAACTCGCGGCGCGTGATGACGGCGCTGGCGGCGCGGCTGGCCGACGGCGTGGACCCGGCGCTCTACCGCCGCTGGGGCAAGCCCGGCATCCGCGCCCAGCTCGTCGACGTCGAGTCGCGCCGCCTGGTCATGGACTTCCTGCTGGAGGGCGACGAGCGCTCCCTGCACGTGCTCAACGCGGTCTCGCCGGGCTTCACCTGCGCCTTTCCATTCGCCGCCCACGTGGCGGACCGCGTCGCCGCCTCGGCGCGTTTTTAAGCCGGACCGCGCTGCGGATGCGGGCGCGCCGCGGGCTTGGGCTTGAGCTTGGGCTCGAGCCGGGGCGTGTCGCGCACGCCCTGCTTGCGCAGCCAGTATTCCAGCTTGGGGACCTGCCACTGGCGGTCCACGGGGCCGCCCCCGGCCTGCTTGAGCGGCAGGATCGAGCGGCCGAGGTAGGCCAGGGGCGCCGAGTCGGGCTTGAGGGCGTCAAGCAGGCGCGGCCGCGCGACCACGGCGCCCCAGTCCGGAAACCAGGGCGTTCCTCCTTCATGGATGCACGTCGCGAATGGCTCCAGGCGCCCGCGCGGCGTCTCGCGGAAGGCCCGGCGCGGGGTCCAGCGCTCGTAGCAGGACACGGTCGCGGCCGAGTCCAGGGCGGCGTCCTCGAGCAGGGCCTCCACGCCCTGCTCGATGAGCGCGGAGTTGACCGCGCCCGCGTTGGCGAAGAGAAGGACGACGAGATCCGCGGCGGCGTGCTCCGCCTTGAGATCCGCGGCGACGTGGCGCCAGCCGTGCGCGACGAGGGCCTCCTCTCGCGGCGGGGCCGCGCCGGCGGCGGCGCGGGGCGGGTCGAGGACCACCGCGCCGACCTGGGCGGCGGCGCGCCGGACCGGCGGCGAGGAGGTCTGCGCGTAGAGGCGGCCCACGTGCTTGGCGCCTTTGGCCGCCAGCAGGGGGTAGGCGGCCAGCGGCCGCCCCAGGACCTCCGCGGAGTTGCCGGGGAAGTCGGGGCTGTCGTCGGGGTCCACCAGAAGCGCGACGATCATGGCCGCCTCGAATCTAGCAAATCCCCGCGGCCGGCCGCTCCAGCCACAGGAACGTCTCGACGTTGCCCTTGGGCCCCTTGACCGGGCACTCCAGGGTTCCGCGCTCGATCAGGCCGAGGGCCTTGGCTGCGGCGCGGACCTTGTCCACGGCCGCGGCGCGCGCGACCGGGTCGCGCACGACGCCCCTGGGGGCGAGCTTGGGGCCGACCTCGAACTGGGGCTTGACCAGAACCACGAGTTCGGCCGGGCCGACCAGGCAGGGGAGGATGGCGGGCAGGACCTGCGTCAGCGAGATGAAGGACACGTCCGCGGCGGCGAGAGTCGGCCGCGGCTCGAACCAGTCCGGCCGCAGGTCCCGGGCATGCACGTTTTCGCGCGCGAGCACGCGCGGGTTGGCCCTGAGTTTGGCGTCGAGCTGGGCGGTTCCCACGTCCACGGCGTAGACGCGCGCCGCGCCGGCCTGGAGCAGGCAGTCGGTGAAGCCTCCGGTCGAGGCGCCCACGTCCAAACAGACCCTTTGTCGGACGTCGATGCGGAAGGCGTCGAGCGCCGCGCGCAGCTTCAGCCCGCCGCGCGAGACGTAGGGACAAGGAGCGGCCGCCAGCGCAAGCGCCGCGTCCGGGCTGACGGCCGTCCCGGCCTTGGCGACGGCCTCTCCGTCCACCAGGACCAGCCCGGCCATCACCGCGGCCTGGGCCTTGGCCCGCGTCCCGAAGAGACCGCGCTCGACGAGGAGGACGTCCAGCCGCGCGCGTTTGGCCATGAAGCGCTCGTATGATAGTATAACGCCTCGCCGATGACCCAGACCCGGACGTTCGACTGTCGCGGGACCGCGGCCCGCTTTCTGGACTGGGCGGGACGCGAGATCGCGGCCATGAGGCGCAAGCCGCGCCTGGCGTCGGTGCTGTTCCGCCCGAGCCGCCACCCCGCCTCCCGGCAATACCGCGACCTCATGCTGCGCGACGCCGCGCGCCTGGGCGTGCTCGCCGACGGCCACGAGGTCGAGGGCGAGAAGGCCCTGCTCGCCCTCCTGCGCCGCCTCAACGCCGACCCGGGCGTGACCGGGATCATGCTCTTCCATCCGCTGGGCAGCGCCCTCAACGACGAGGACGTCATGGACCTCGTCTCGCCCTTCAAGGACGTCGAGGGCCTGCACTCTCTCAACCTCGGCTACCTCATCAAGTTCAAGCGCTTCCTCGACGAGGGCCGCGGGATCAAGTGCGTCGTGCCCGCCACGGCCAAGGCCGTGGTCAAGACCCTGCAGGCCTATCCGGAGCTCCGGATCGAGGGCGCCTTTGCCTGCCTGGTCAACAACTCCATGCGCGTGGGCAAGCCGCTGGGCCTCATGCTCGAGAACCTAGGCGCGACCGTGGTCAAGTGCTACGACAAAACCCCGCGGCCCTTATTGGAGGAGCTCGTCCGCCGCGCGGACTTCGTGGTGAGCGCCGTGCCCGACCCGTCCTTCCGCCTGGACCCTGCCTGGATCCAGCCCGGCGCGGCGGTCGTGGACGTGTCCTACGAGGGCAACGTGGACGCCGAGGCCCTGCGGGGCCGCGCCGCCTTCGTCACCGCGCCCGACAACCGTATCGGCGCCATGACCCGGGCCATGACCTTCGTCAACCTCGTCTACTGCGCCCGCAACGCTCCGTTGAGGCGCTCCCGCCGTGTCCCCGTTCTGGGCTGACGTCGGCCTGGTCTACTGCGCCGTCGCCTGGGGCTCGACCTTTTATCTCGTCAAGGAGGCCTTGGCGGACGTCGATCCGCTGGCCCTGGTCGCGCACCGCTTCCTGCTGGCCGCCCTGCTCCTGGCGCCTTGGGCGCTTTCCCGGCCGTCGCGCGCACGCCACCTCAAGGAGAGCGCGATCCTGGCGTTCTTCCTCTTTCTCGGCTACGCGACCCAGACCGTCGGCCTGGCCTACACGAGCGTTTCCAACTCCGGCTTCATCACCGGCCTTTTCGTGGTGTTCGTCCCGCTCTTCCTGCTCGTCTTCCTGCGCCGTCCGCCGACGCGGGCGCAGTGGCTGTCCTGCGGCCTGGCGCTGGGCGGGCTGGCTTTGCTGACGGGCGGGGTCCGCGGCGCCAACTTCGGAGACGCGATCACCGTCGTCGGCGCGGCGGCCTACGCCGCCCACCTGCTCACGACCGACCGCGTCGTGCGCGCCGACGCCGACCCCTTCGCGCTCGCCTTCCACCAGTTCTGGATGACGGGAGCGCTCGCGCTCCTGGCCGCCCTGGCCTTGGGCCGGCCGCTCGAGGTCCGCGCCTCGCGGGCCGCGGGTTCGATCGCGTTCCTAGCGGTGGTCCCCACTCTCTCCGCCTTCTTCATCCAGATGAAGGGCCAAAAGGTCGTGCCGCCCGTGCGCACGACCCTGATCTTCTCTCTCGAGCCCGTGTTCGCCGCGGTGTTCGCCTGGACCCTGGGCGGCGAGACCTTCGTGCCGTCCCGCGCCGCCGGCGGCCTGCTGATCGTCGCCGCGATGATCACGGGGGAGTTGTCCAGCCTCGGCCTCTTCAAGGGCCGCCGCAAGGAGATCCTGCCGGTTTAGGAAGCGAGCAGCGTCGAGAGCTTGCTCAGGACTTCCGCGACGGTTTCCACGGATGCCTTGCCCGCGACGCGGGCCCGGCGCGCGCGCCAGTCGAGACTCTTGACCTGGTCCGACAGAACCACTCCGGCCATCTTGAGTCCCCCGGCGCCCGCGGGCGCAGGAACTTCAAAAGGATAGCCCTTGATCTGCGAGGTGATCGGGCAGACAAGGGCAAGCCCGACCTTTTTGTTGTAAGACTTCGGCGAAAGGACGAGAGCCGGCCGGTGCCCCGCCTGCTCATGCCCGGATTGAGGATTAAACTCCAGCCAAACGATGTCGCCGCGATCCGGCGCATCGGCGGAAAATGTCACAAGACCTCGCGTCCGACGGGACGGCCTGTTTCGATTTCACCATGGAGATTCGACGGATGCACGCCAGCCAGCATCTCGTCCAGATCGTAGCGCTTCTCCCGGATCGGATGAAGGACGATCTCGCCTTTCTTTACCTGGACGTCCACCAAAGTTCCGACGTCGACCCGGGCGTCCTTGGCGGCGGGTCGCGGCAGCCGGACTCCCAGGCTGTTGCCCCACTTCTGAATCTTGGTCACCATGAATCCCTCCGCGTCGGATAAACAAAGTATATCCGACAAAGGCCGGGCCGTCAAGGGGGGGTGTTTAGGCAGGGGTTGAGTCTTCATGCCATGGATACGCACCGGCCCCCCAAAAAGTTCCCCCGATTTTAGGGCTATCAGCGGCCGGCCAGGAAGGGCACGACGAGCTCCAGCGCGATCAGCAGGATGACGATCCACTCGAGGAACTCCAGGCGCGCCGTGGAGAGGGCGTTTTCCATCTTGTCGTAGATGCTGTCGAGGGTCTTGAGCTTGCGCTGGATGCTGGCGTCCCAGGCGCCCAGGTGGTAGCGGCGCGCGGCCTGCTGGTAGAGCCGCGCCAGGTACTGGTCGCCGATGAGCTTCAGGGCGTTGTTGATGCCCTCGAAGAGCACGGCGCCTTCCACGTGCAGCTCCCCGATCTCGCGCAGGTGTTCGCCGCCGCGGGAGAAGAGCCCGAGTCCACGGCGGCGGCGGCGGGAGAGGGCGTTGTAGTAGCGGTCGAGGGCGTCGTCGAGCTGGCTATCCAGGTGGCGCAGCTCCAGGAGCTGGACCGCGGCGAACTCCAGCACGGCGCGCGTGTCATCGGCGTCGCGGTCGAAGAGGATGGCCGAGACCCAGTCCACCAGCGCCAGGTCGTCGTCGGCATAAGAGACCTGACAGGCGAGCGCGTCCTCGACCTCCTGCTTGGAGCGCAGGTCCGGGTCCGCGCGCAGGACCTGGGCGGCCAGCTCCGGCCGCTCGGCCAGCAGGCGGCGGCGGGAGTCCGGCTCCGCGAACTCGCGGAGCTGGTAGATCACGTAGTCCTCGTAGAACGCCGAAATCCGCGGCCGCGCGACCGCCGGCCGGACGCCGGCCAGCAGCTCCTCAACGAGGCGCCGCGAGTCGGCGAGGAGGGTCTCGTTGTCGTAAAGCAGGCCCGACAGGCCGACCAGGGAGGAGAAGGGGCCGGAGAGGGGAATCTGGTAGGTAACCGTCACCGCGCCGAAGTCATAGAGGACGGTCTCCACGCTGGGCAGGCTCCGCCAGGCGTCGAGCTGGTGCGGGAGCGTGGATTGGACCACGCGCAGGGGCGAGGGCTCGAACTCGAAGTGCTTGGGCGCGCGGCCCTCGTGGCGTATCGGAGCCCGCTCGGTCATGGAGGTCATGCCCTTCTCGGCCGCGTCCAGGCCGATGGAGAGCCCCACGTCGTAGGCAAACACGGCGTAGGCGGTGCCGTCCTTGACGACGGGGTCGAAGCCGGCGCTCATGCGTCCTCCGGGGGACGCAACGGAAAGTCCGCCGGGACCGGCGCGGACAGGCGCAGGCGCCGCCCGTCGCGCGGATGGCCGAACTCCAGGCGCCAAGCATGCAATAGCTGTCGTTTCGCTCCCAGGGCGTTCAAATCGTCTTCATTCAACTCGCGTCGAACGGCCTTCAAATACGCTTTGCCGCTCCCGACATACAGCTTGTCGCCTACGACGGGATGGCCGAGGTGCGCCAGGTGAGCGCGAATCTGGTGCAGGCGTCCGGTGCGCGGCCGCGCGGCCACCAGCGACCGCCGTCCGTCGCCGGCCAGGCGCTCGAACTCCGTCACGGCCGATTGACCGCCGGTTCCGCCCACCGCGCGGCGCACCATGATTTCGCCCTCCTCCGCTCCGAGAGGCGCGTCCACGACTTGCCGCGTCCAAGCGACGTTGCCGAAGACCACGGCCAGGTACTCCTTGCGCACGCTCCGGGCCCGGAACTGCTCGTAAATCGCGCGCGCGTCCGACGTCGAGAGCGCCAGGACCATGACCCCGCTGGTCTCCCGATCGAGACGGTGGCAGAGATGGACGCGCCGCCCGAGTTGGCGCGTTAGGATGCGCGTGACCGTGTTCTGCAGGATTTTATCGGTCGGATGACTGAGCGTGCCCCCCGGCTTGGCGATCACCGCCACCGCGTCGTCCTGATACAGGATCGGCATCATTTCGTGAGGAACCGGCGGCTCCTCGGCCCGCTGGTAGCGGATCAGCACGGTCTCGCCCTCCGACACGCGCAAGGCCGGCTTGACGCCCCGCCCGCGCAGCGAGACGCGCCCGTCCTCGATCAGGCTCTGGACTCGGGCCCGCGAATACCGCTTGAGCCGCGCCGCCAAATACGCGTCCACCCGCATGCCCCCATGCTCCTTGAGCACCCGAAAAGGCACTTCGACCCAGTCCCCGCTCATGGTTGCTTTACCTGCTCCGCATCGAGCAACCATTTCCTCGCTTAAACTCGGTCACCCTCCCATTCTATCACGTCGAACTGGTATAATCTCTCGTCGGGCGAAAGACCCGGCTCCCGCCTGTGCGCGCCAAGAGCCTCAAGAAGAACAAGGTCCACGTCGTCACTTTGGGCTGCTCGAAGAATCTCTTCGACTCCGAGGTGCTGATGGGACAGCTCCGGGCCAATAAATTCGAGGTGGAGCACGAGGCCGGCGCCGGCGACGCGGCCGTGGTCGTGATCAACACCTGCGGGTTCGTCGAGGACGCCAAAAAGGAGTCCATCGACGCGATCCTGCGCTGGGCGGACGCCAAGAAGACGGGGGAGATCGACAAGCTTCTCGTCACCGGCTGTCTTTCCGAGCGGTATAAAGAGGCGCTCGAGCGCGACATCCCGGAGGTGGACGCCTACTTCGGCACGCACGACCTGCCGCGCCTGCTCAAGACTTTGGGCGCCGACTACAAGAAAGAGCTCGTCGGCGAGCGCCTGCTGGCCACGCCCCGCCACTATGCCTACCTAAAAATTTCCGAGGGCTGCGACCGCCCCTGCTCCTTCTGCGCGATCCCGCTCATGCGCGGCAAGCACGTCTCCCGCCCGCTCGAGGAGTTGATCGGGGAAGCGCGGCGCCTGGCCGCCGCAGGCACGCGTGAGCTGCTGCTCATCGCCCAGGACTCCACCTACTACGGCCTGGACCTCTACGGCCAGCGCCGCCTGGCCGACCTCCTGCGCGCGCTCTCCGATGTGGATGGCATCGGCTGGATCCGCCTTCACTACGCCTTCCCCACGGGCTTTCCGCGCGACGTCCTCGGCGCGATGGCCGAGCGGCCCAACGTCTGCAAGTACCTCGACATGCCGCTGCAGCATTGCGCGGACCGCCTGCTCGCCTCCATGCGCCGCGGCATCACCCGTATGGAGACCGAGGCGCTCGTTCATGAGATCCGCGACCGCGTGCCCGGCATCGCCCTGCGCACCACCTTGATCGCCGGTTATCCCGGCGAGACTCAAGCCGAGCACGATGAGATGCTCTCCTGGGTCGAGAAGATGCGCTTCGATCGCCTCGGCGTCTTCCCCTACTCCCACGAGGAGGACACCACGGCTTTCGCCCTGGCGGACGACGTCCCGGCCGCGGAAAAGAAGCGCCGCGCCGAGGCCGTCATGGAGGTCCAGCGCGCCGTCTCGCTGACCGTCAACCAGGCCAAAGTGGGCCGCGTCCTGCCCGTCCTCGTTGACCGCCGCGAGGGCCGCCGCTGGATCGGCCGCACCGAACACGATTCTCCCGAGGTGGACAACGAGGTCGTGATCCGTTCTCCTCAACATGATCTGGCTGTTGGAAATTTCGCTTCGGTCCGCGTTGCCGCCGCCTCCGAGTACGACCTGACGGGAGAAGCCTTCTTTATTCAGACCGTAGTCTAAGAGTTGTCCTCGCGCTCGAAGGGCTTCCTGACCAGGCGGCCGCCTTCCTGGGACAGGGCCTCGACCTTGGTCTTGGCCTCCTCCAGGCGGCGGGTGAGGTCCTTGGAAAGGGCGACGCCCTTCTCGAAGAGGGCCAGGGAGTCCTCCAGGCTTTTGTCGCCGGCTTCGAGATCGCGCACCAAAGTCTCGAGGTCCTCGAGGGTCTTCTCGAAGGGCTGTTCCGGGGCGGTCTTGGGCTTCATGTCGTCACCTCGCAATGGATTTCGCCCTCGGCCAGGCGGACGTCGACGGGATCGCCGGCTTTGACTTGGGAGGGGCGGCGCAGCAGGACGCCGCGGCTCTGGGCGATGGCATAGCCGCGGCCTAGGACTTTCAGCGGGCTGATCGCGTCCAGGCGTCCGGCGGCGGCTTTGAGATGGAGTTCCGCGCGCTCCAGCGCGCGTCTGAGCGCGGGAGCAAGGCGTCCGGAGAATTCGTCCACGCGCTGGGCGCGGCGCTCCCAGAGGCGGCGCGGATCCTGCAGGAGCGGGTGGCCGGCGGCGTAGGCCAGGCGCCGCGAGAGGTCCTCCAGGCGGTCGCGCAGGGTCTGGGCCATGGCGTCGTCGAGTTCGACGACGCGGTCGAGAAGCGCGGCCTTCTCGGGGACGGCGAGCTCGGCGGCGGCTGAGGGCGTGGGTGCGCGCACGTCGGCCACGAAGTCCGCGATCGTCCAGTCCGTCTCATGGCCCACGCAGGAGATGATCGGAATTCGAGACTCGGCGATGGCGCGCGCCACGGGCTCCTCGTTGAAGGCCCAGAGGTCCTCGATGGAGCCGCCGCCGCGCCCGACCAAAAGCACGTCGGTATCCGGCGCGAGGGTATTAAAACCGCGCACGGCCGCGGCGATCTCGGCGGCCGCGCCCTCGCCTTGGACCTTGACGGGCCAGACGCGAATCTCCAAGCCGGGCCAACGGCGGCTGAGGATGTTGAGGACGTCGCGCACGGCCGCGCCCTGTCCCGAGGTCACCACGCCGACCATGCGAGGATAGGGCGGCAGGGGCTTTTTGCGCTCCTCGGCAAAGAGGCCCTCGGCGGCGAGCTTGGCCTTGAGCTGTTCCAGGGCGAGCTGGAGCGCGCCCTTCTCGCGCGGCTCCACGGCCGAGAGCACGAGCTGGAGTTCGCCGCGCGGCTCGTAGGAGGTCACGCGCCCACGCGCCAGCACCTTCAGGCCGTCCTGGAGCTTGAATTTGAGCCCGTAGGACGCGCCCTTGAAGAGGACCGCGCGCACCTGGGACTTTTCGTCCTTGAGCGTCAGGTAGGTGTGGCCGGAGGGGTAGGCCTTGCAGTTGGAGACCTCGCCCTCGACCCAGAGCTCGGGGAAGGACGCTTCTAAAAGCTCGTGGACCTGGGCGTTGAGCTGCGAGACGGTGAGGACGCGGCGGTTCTTGTCTCCGCCGAGGTCGAGAGCCAGCTCCTCGGAGCCGCGGGCCACGCCTACTCCGAGCGCGGGTGCAGGTACCAGGCGAGCGCCGAACTCGCCAGGAGCCAGCCGAACAGATAGGCAGCGAGCCCGGTCCCGCGGCTGGGAGAGGGCCCCGCGACCCAGGCGAGCAGGGCCGCCGTCATCAGCCCGCCCGTCTTCTCGACGATGGAGCGCGCGCCCATCTGCTCGACCAGATAGACCGCCAGGAAGCCCCCGGCCAGGCAGGCCAGCGGGCTATGCGAGCCGGGCAGAACCGCGAGGGGAACCGCGAAGAGCAAGCTCCCGATCAGCGCGCGCCCCATGCCGCGATCGTACACAATCCCTCTATAAACCGTCTATTGACATTAAAACGTTGTAACGTTAAAATGACACCGTGAAGAAGCCCAAGCGCTCCGCGACGACGGTCTATCTCGATGTCACGGTCGCCATGGCGGCCAAGGTCAAGGCCGCGCTGACGGGGAAGTCCCTGTCGGACATGGTCAACGACTCTCTGACGCAATCCTTGAGCCGGGATGCCGCCGATTTGGAGATCTTTCGCGAACGCCGAAAGGAAGAAAAACACGCCCGCAGCTACGAGGACGTTGTGGCCGATATGAAGCGGGATGGCCTCCTTTAAGGTCGCGTTCCTGTCTTCCGCGGAAGCCGAATTCCGCGCCGTTCCTTTTCCCTTTCGCAGACAGATCAATCAGCGTATTATGCGTCTGAAGGATGATCCGCGACCGTTCGACGCCGAGCGCGTGTCCGAAGCCGAGAAATATCGCCTGAAAGTCCACGGCTGGCACATCCTTTACAGGTGGGATGAACCAGCCGGCGTTGCGATGGTCTACGCTGTCCGCAAGGGCTGAAAAAACAGGGGAGCCCTGGCTCGACTGCCGGTAGACGTCGATCAACTCTATGACCCACACCGGGCACTGTCCGCCGGGAGCCGTATTCCGCTTGTATGTTTCAAGGGTTCCGACGTAAAGAATTCAGCCGCTCGGCCAGACGTTTCTCATCGCCTTGATCGCTCGGTTCATAAAAGCGGACGGGGTCGGGCATGTAGTCCTGCGGGGTCCAGTGGCCGGGGAAGTCATGAGGGTATTTGTAGCCTTGGCCATGGCCGCGGGTCTTGGCGTCCATGTTCGCGTCGCGCAGGTGGAGGGGGACTTCGCGGCTGGGGCCCGTGCGCACTTCGTTGAGGGCCTTGTCCACGGCCAGATACGCGGCGTTGGACTTGGGCGCAAGGGCGACGAAGGTCGTGGCCTGGGCCAGGGGGATGCGGGCCTCGGGGAGCCCCAGCATCTCGCAGGCGCGAAAGGCCGCCTCGGCCACGAGCAAGGCGCGAAAGTCCGCGTTGCCCACGTCCTCGCTGGCGGCCACGAGCAGGCGGCGAGCGATGAAGCGGGGGTCCTCGCCGGCCTCGAGCATTTTCGCCATCCAATAGAGCGCGGCGTCGGGATCGGAGCCGCGGAGAGATTTGATATATGCGGAAATATGGTCGTAATGGTCGTCCGAGCGTTTGTCGTATCGGATTTGTCGTTTTTGAATGGACTCTTCGGCGACGGCTAGGCTCATGCATCGCGTCCCGGCGGCGTCCGGCGCCGTGGTGAGAGCCGCCAGTTCCAAGGCGTTGAGGAGCCGTCGGCCGTCGCCGGCCGACTGGCGCAGGAGATGGGCCCGCGCCTCCGATGCCAGGACGACCTTGAGCGCCGCGACGCCGCGCTCCGCGTTGGAGAGGGCGGCGTCGAGGATTTTGCCCAGGTCTTCCTCGCCGAGGGGTTGGAACTCAAAAGCGGTTACGCGCGAGCGCAGGGCCGCGTTGACGTAGAAGCCGGGGTTCTCGGTGGTCAGGCCGATCAGGAGCACGTCGCCGCGCTCGACCGAGGGCAGGAGGGCGTCCTGCTGGGTCTTATTAAAATGATGGATTTCGTCGACCAGCAGCAGCGTGCGGCGGCCGAGCGTGAGGGAGTAGCGCGCCTGCTCCACGGTCCTGCGGATGTCGGCCACGCCGGCGGTGACGGCGTTGAGCTCGACGACGTCGGCGTTGGAGCGCTCGGCGATGTGGCGCGCGAGCGCGGTCTTGCCGCAGCCGGGGGGGCCGAAGAAGAGCGCGGAGGCGAAGCGCCCGCTCTCGACCAGGCGGCGCAGGAGCTTGCCGGGGCCCAGCAGCGCGGCCTGCCCCGCGAACTCGTCGAGGCTTCGCGGCGCCATGCGCGCGGCCAGCGGGGCCGCGGCCGCGCCGCCGCGGAACAGCTCGCTCACGGCGCCGGGGGCGCCGCCCCGGTCTCCAGGGATTCGCGCAGGGCCGAGGAGAGCTGCTCGGCCTTGTTTTCGAGCAGGCGCCGCGTCATGTCGTGCGCGGAGCGCTCCTTGTCGAGATCGGCCGCGAAGGAGAGCGCGGCCAGCAGGGCGATCTTCGAGCTGTCGGCGATCTTGCTGTTCTGGCGGTGGAGCTCATCGAGGCGCTCGGAGACCTGCTGCGCTAGGCCGTTGATCTCGATGGGGGTCAGACCCTCGATCTCGACGAGCAGGCGGCGCGCCCCGATCTGAATCTCGACTTTTTCGTTCATGAGGCTTTCTCCAGGCGCTCCGACAGCCGCGCCAGGCGCGCGCGCAGGCGCTCATGGCGCGCCAGCGTCAGGCGCGCCTCCTTGAGCTCCTCGCGCAGGCGGCGGTGCTCGGCATCGAGGCGGCGCAGGCGCTCCCGCAGGCCGCGGTTTTCGTCGGCGGACTGCCTCAGCGCCTCGGAGGCGCGCTGGACGAGAACTTCGAGCTGCTTGAGGCTCTGCAGCGGGGGCAGCATCAGGCCTCGACTCTTAGCATCTAGGTCTGGCGCCCGAGCGGATCAAGGCGGGGAGCACCCGGCTGTTGACCGTTTCACCCACCTCGACGTCGGTCAACGTGCGGTCGGCGCGGCCGAAGGTGAGGCGCACGGCGAAGCTCTTGCCGCCCGGCTCGACGCCCTTGCCTCGATAGACGTCGAAGAGCTCCACGGCTTGAAGGATTTCCCCCGCGGCGCCCAGGATGAGCCGCTCCACGTCGCCGTAGGGCACCTCCTCGCGCACGACCAAGGCGAGGTCCCGCCGAACCGGGGGGAACGGCGAGAGCGACCGCGCCTGGACGCGGGGACGGGTCAGCGCGGCCAGCGCCTCCAGGTCCAGGTCGAAGACAACGACGCCCGCGCGCTCCAGGTCGTGGGCGCGGGCGACGCGGGGGTGCAGCCAGCCCAGCGTTGCCAAGGGCGTTGCGCCGGCCAGCGCGCGCAGGGAATTGGCCGGGTGGAAGAGCGGGTCGGAGGCTGTCTTTCCCGCCGCGGGCGCGTCCAGCCCGGCCCAGGACAGCGCGCCGGCGCGGGAGAGCAGGTCCTCGACGACGGCCTTGGCGTCGGCGAACTCCGCGTCCGGCGCGCGGCCGGGCTGCCAGCGCGCTTGCATCGCAGGGCCGAGCAGGAGGCCGGCGACGCGCCAGAGCTCCTCGACGGCGCCGTTTTTTCGCGCGTAGACTTTCCCCAGTTCGAAGAGGCGCACGGACTCGGCGCCGCGGCTGAGGTTGTGCTGGGCGTTCCTCAATAGACCGGGGAGCAGGGAGGGGCGCAGGACGGCCCAGTCCTCGGAGATCGGGTTGGCCACGCGGGGAAGATTCTCGGACGGCAGGCGGGCGGCGGCGAGCGCTTTCTCGGAGAGCAGGTCGTAGTTATAGGCTTCGCAGAGCCCCAGGGCGGCCAAGCGCGCGCGGATCCGGCGCGAGGCGCATTCCGCCGGCGTCAGGGACGCGGCTCGCGGGGCGAGCGGCGCCAGGCGGTAGGGCACGCGATCATAGCCCAGGAAGCGTCCCGCCTCCTCGGCGAGGTTCCAGGCGTTGGCCAGGTCGCGCCGCCATGAGGGGGCGCGGAACTCCAGGCTGCCGCCCGCGGCCTTGAGCTCCGCGGCGAGCGGCCGCAGAGCGCCGGCGATCTCCGCCTCGGAGAAGGACGTGCCGAGTATCGCGTTGATCCGCGCGGCCGAGGTCTGGATCGGCGGGCGGCGCTCGCCAGGCGCGGCGGCCTCGCACGCCTGGGCGGCCTTGCCGCCCGCTATCTGGAGAATCAGCGCCGCGGCCCGCGCCGACGCCGCGGCCGCCAGCTCGGGGTCCACGCCGCGCTCGAAGCGATACGACGATTCGGATCGCAGGCGCGTGCGCTGGGACGAACGGCGGACCTCCGCCGGCGCGAAGCACGCCCCTTCCAGCAGTATCCGAGCCGTTTTCTCCCCCACGGCCGAGGCTTCGCCCCCCATGACGCCCGCGAGCGCGACCGATTTGTCCGCGTCCGCGATCGTTAAACAACCGGCGAGCGGATAGATCTTATGATCGAGGGCCAGCAGAGTCTCGCCGGCTTTGGCTCGGCGCACGACGATGCGGTTGCCGGCGAGTTTGTCGGCATCAAAAGCGTGCAGCGGCTGACCGACGTCATGGAGCACGAAGTTCGTCGCGTCCACGACGTTGTTGATCGGCTTGAGGCCGATGGCTTCCAGGCGGCTCTTGAGCCAGGCGGGGCTGGGGCCGACCTTGACGCCCTCGATGAGACGCGCGCTGTAGTAGGGGCAGGCCGCGGCGTCCTCGACGGAGACCGGGAAAGCGGCGCCGGAGGCCGCGGCGAGCGCGGCCGCGGGGAGCGGCTTGAGGGGTTTGCCGAGAGCCGCGGCCAATTCGCGCGCCAGGCCGCGGTGCGACAGGGCGTCCGGGCGGTTGGGCGCGATCTCGACGTCCAGGACGTCGTCGGCCGGGCCCAGGAGGGACGCGACGTCGCGGCCGGGCGCGGTCGCGGCGTCGAGCACCCAGATGCCCTCGCCGTCCTTGGCCAGGCCCAGCTCCTCGCGCGAGCAGATCATGCCTTGGCTTTCGACGCCGCGCAGCTTGGCCTTGCCGATCTTGAGGCCCCCGGGCAGTTCCGCGCCGAGGCGCGCGAAGGCGACCGCCTGCCCGGCCGCGACGTTGGGCGCGCCGCAGACCACGTTCCAGCGCGCCGTGCCGTCGTCAACGACGCAGACCGAGAGCTTGTCCGCGTTGGGGTGCTTGTCGCGCGACAGGACTTTGCCGACCACGACGCCGCGAAAGGCCGCCCCGCGGCGCTCGCGGCCCGCGACCTCGAAGCCGAGCCGCGCCAGCAGGACGCAGAGGGCCGCGGCGTCCAGGCCGTGGTCGAGGTGCTCGCCCAGCCAGTTAAGCGAGATCTTCATCGAATTGATTCAGGAAGCGCAGGTCGTTGACGTAAAAATCGCGCAGGTCGCGCACGCCGTGGAGAAGCATGGCGACGCGCTCCACGCCGATGCCGAAGGCGAAGCCGGACCACTGCTCCGGATCCCAGCCCACGCCCTCCAGGACCTTGGGGTGGACGACGCCCGCGCCCAGGATCTCGATCCAGCCCGTGCGCTTGCAGGCCGGGCAGCCGCTGCCGGGACAGAGGAAGCACTTCACGTCCACCTCGGCGGACGGCTCGACGAAGGGGAAATAGGATGGGCGAAAGCGCGTCTTCGTCCCGCGGCCGAGCAGAGCTTCCAGAAACGTCTGCAGGTGGCCCTTCAAATCGGAGAAGCCCGCGCCGCGGTCCACCACCAGCCCCTCGACCTGGTGGAAGACGGCGGAGTGCGTGACGTCGGTCTGCTCGTGGCGGAAGACCCGGCCGGGGCAGACCACGCGGATGGGCGGGCGGGACGCCTCCATCGCGCGAATCTGAACCGTGGAGGTGTGAGTCCTTAACAGAAGCGGCAGTCCTTCCAGATAGAAAGTGTCCTGGCTGTCCCGCGCCGGGTGGTCCGGGGGGAAGTTCAAGGCCGAGAAGTTGTGTCTCTCATCCTCCACGAAGGGCCCCTCGGCCCAGTCGTAGCCCATGCGGTGGAAGATGTCGGCGATCTCGCGCAGGGTCACGGTGAGCGGATGCAGGCGCCCGCGCGGCGGGCGCAGGGCCGGGAGGGTGAGATCGACGGTTTCGTTCTTCAAGGAAGCGGCGTCGCCCGCGTCCTCCAGCTCGGCGCGCCGCGAAGCGATCGCGGCCTCGAAGGATTCCTTGAGGGCGTTGCCCTTGGGGCCCAGCGCCTTGCGCTCCTCGAGGGGCAGGTCCTTGAGGGCCTTGAGCAGTTCGGTCAGCTCGCCCTTGCGCCCCAAAAAACGGATACGGGTCTCCTCCAGCGCCGGAAGGTCCGCGGCGGAGGCGGCGCCCGCGCTGCGCAGGGCCGACTCGACGCGCGCGTAGGCCTGCTCCCAGGCCGCGCGGCTCGTCGGCGCCATGGCCGAACTTAAGAGTCCGAGGCGATCGAGACGAGCTTGCGGAAGGACGCGCCGTCGCGCACGGCCATCTCGGAGAGCATCTTGCGGTTGAGCGTCACGCCCTGCTTCTTGAGGCCGTTGATGAAGCGGCCGTAGGTGGTGTCGTTCTGGCGGCAGGCGGCGTTGATGCGCTCGATCCAGAGGGAGCGGAAGTCGCCCTTCTTGTCCTTGCGGCCGGAGTAGGCGCGGTTGAGCGACTGCTCGACCTGCTGCTTGACCATCCGCCAGCGCGTGCTCTTGGCGGAGTAGAAGCCCTTGGCGAGCTTGAAGTACTTCTTCTTGTGGGCGCGGGTGGTGACGCCGGATTTGACGCGCATGGGGGCCTCAGTAGGGGAGGAACCGGCGCATGGTCTTCGTGTCGGTTCCGTTGAGATAGGACGAACCGCGCAGGAAGCGGCGGCGCTTGCCGCCCAGCGGGGCCATCAGGTGGCGCTGGCCGGCGTGCTCGAACTTGACCTTTCCGCCGCCGGTCCTGCGGAAGCGCTTCTTGGCGCCGGAGTGCGACTTCATCTTGGGCATGCGAACCTCGTTTAGTGCTTCGGAATCAACGTCATCACGAGACGGTTGCGGTCCGGCATCGGAGCCTGCTCGACCGCCGCCTTCCCGTTCAGCTTTTCCTGAATCGACACCAGCAGTTTGAGTCCCAAATCCTTGTGCTGCATCTCCCGGCCCCGGAAGACCACCGTCACGCGCACCTTGTCGTGCGCCCCGATGAACTCCTCGATCTGCCTGACCTTGACGTCCAGATCGTGCTGGCCGATGTTCGGACGGAACCTCAACTCCTTGAGGAGCCCCGCCTTCTGCTTCTTGCGCGCCTCGCGCTCCTTCTTGTCCTGCTCGTATTTGAACTTAGAGTAGGCGAGGATCTTGCACACCGGCGGGTTGGCGTTCGGCGCGATCTCGACCAAGTCGAGCCCGCGCTGACGAGCCATCCCCAACGCCTCGCTGACTGGCCGTACCCCGATCTGGCTTCCGTCGGCGTCGATCAGCCTCACCATCGGCGCGCGGATCGACTGGTTGATGCGCGTGTAGTCCCTAGCGTCCTTCGGATGCTTGTTGATCGGGGGGGATGCTCCTGTCTTTTAATGAGTCCGCGACGAAGGGCGATCATAGCAAGTCTCCGTCGAGCGCGTCAATGTCGCCTCCGGAGCAGGTCGGGGATCTCCTGGGAGCCCCAGGGGGTGTTCGGGTAGAGCTTCATGACCTCGCGATAAGCCGTCAGAGCTTCCGCCGGCCGTCCCATCATGTCCAGGCATTGCCCGATGCGGCCCTTGGCCTGGGCCTTGATCCACTCCCGATCGGCCCTGGCGGCGGCCTGTTCGTACATTTTAATGGCGCGCGTGCAGTCGATTCGCGCGGGCGCTATTCCCAGCGTGTGGCCCGAAAAGACCTGGCCCAAATAGAGATAGGCGTCGGCCGTCCGCGAACTGTCGGGGTATTCCGCGATGAGGCGGCCCAGGACTTTGCGCTCCTCCTCGAACAGCGCGGGATCCTTGCGTTCGGCGGCGAGCCAGTCGTAGTTGACGCCGGCCATGAGCAGGGCATTGGCCGCGTAGCCTTCGGAGGGATCCTCCGCGACCTTAAGAAACAAGGCGATGGCTTGTTCGTGCCGCCTGGCCTCGAAGAGTTTGTTGGCCTGCTCGAATAGGGCGGCTGTGTCCGGACCCGCGCCGCGCGCGCTCGGCGCGGCGAGGATTCCCAGCAGAAAGAGCGTTCCGGCGATTCCCACAGTCTTGATCATGGCACGACCTCCCGGGGGCGCATCGCCCCCGCCCATTGAGTTCCCAGGCGGCCCCGGGCGGTTCATTAGGCCTCGACCCTTCGGGCTCGGCACAGGTGTGCTGAGGAAAGGTTCATAACACCTAGGCCTCGACCCTTCGGGCTCGGCACAGATGCGTCGAGGAAGGGCTCATAGCATCTAGGCTTGGCAGTTGGCGGCGAGACATCGATCCGGAGGCGAGGCCGGCCGCATCCGCGAGGAACGCTGCAGGGCCACGATCCCGACGGCCGCCAGGAGCAGCGCCAGGGAGGCCGTTGCGAGCCGCCATGACAGGGACGGCATCCGGCCGCGTCCCGGGGATTCCGCGGCGGATGGACCGCGGTTCTCTTGGGCAATGCGCCGCCGCACCGATTCTAAGAATCCATCCGGCCGCGGCGGGGGGGCGCTCGCCGTCCTCAGGACGCCGCGCAGGAGCTCCGCGCGGCCCCGGCAGCGCGCGCAGGAGTCGAGGTGGGCCCGCAGGGCCGAGGCCGTCTCGGCGCTCGACTCGCCTTGGAGAAAACCGACGAGCTCCCTCCCGCAGTTTTGGCAGTCCATCTTAAGGCTCCCGCGCCGGCCTGAACAGCGGCTGCAGCCGCTCGGCCAGCGCGACGACGGCGTTATGGGCGCGGGACTTCACCGTGCCCATGGGGATTGCGAGCGCGCGCGCGATCTCCGCGTAGGGAAGCCCTTCCCAATGGCTGAGGACCAGAACCGCCCGCTGCCCGGGAGGCAGGGTCTCGAGGGCTTCGCGCACGAGGGCGCGGGACTCCTCCGTCTCCGCGCTCGCTTCTGGAGAGGGCCGTCCATCGGGGATATCCAACCATTCGAGCGTTTCTTTTTCCAGCGGCCGGCGGCGAAGCGTCCGGCGCGCGCGCAGGCGGTGGAGGCATACGTTGCGGGCCACGGAATACAGCCACGTGCCGAACGCCGCCTCGCCCCGGAAGCGAGGGAGCGAGCGATGGACTTCCACGAAGACCTCTTGGGCCAGATCATCGGCGTCCTCGGCGGCGCAGGCAAAGGAGCCGGCGAAGACGCGCACGGCGTCCTTATGCCTTTCCACCAATTCGGCGAAGGCCGCTGGGTCTCCGGCCAGCAAGCGCGCGATCGCCTGCTGATCGCGCTCCGCCCTGGCCTTCGCTTCCGGGGACATCCTGCCTATGAGTGCCCGTCCGCCGCGGGGAGGTTCAATGGTTGGCGGGGAAGGCGCTCTCAATCGCCGCGCGGAAGGCGCGGGCGCCGGCCTCGGGGCCGCCGGGCTGCATGAGCAGCGAGCCGCCGACGAGCCAGACCGCGTCGGGACCGAAGTCCTTGGCCATGGCGGCGGCGTTGTCCAGGCGCATGCCGCCGCCGGGGGCGGGCCAGATCGGCGCCAGGGGGCCGAGGGGCGCCCGGCAGCGCCCGGCAATGGCGCGGCACTCCTCGGACGTGAAGGCGAAACGGCCTCCGGCGTTGGGGAACACGGCGATGTCCGCGCCGATCAGGCGCATCAGCGTGCCCAAATACAGGGACGTTTCGATGCCGTGGCCGCGGTCGGCGTAGAAGACGCCGGAGAATGCGGGGTGGGCCATGATCAGGGGGCGGCGGGCGGCGGCCAGAGCGCGGACCTGATCGAGGCCCACGATAGCGGGGCAGACCAGGACGCCGCGCAGGCCCAGGCCCAGGACGAAGTCGAGACGCGCCGGCAATTCCTCCTGAGGCCCCGACATGTGGGGCAGGTAGAGGCAGTTTCGGCCGGAGCGGGCGTTCTCGCGCGCCACGGCCTCGGCGACGCGGCCGGCGCGCCGCTTGAAGGCTGGGAAGTCCGCGTCCACGATGTTCTGATCGTCCTTGACCAGGTCGCCGCCGCCGGCCGCGAAGGCGGCGGCCGCCGCGGCGAACTCGGCGTCCGAGGAGCCCATGGGCTTGAGCGCGGTCGCCAGCAGCGGCCGGCCTCGGACGCCGAGCAGGCGGCGCAGGCCTTCCACTCCATGGCTTGGGCCGGGCAGGGCCGCCAGAAGCGAGTCGGGCAGGCGCAGGTCCGCCAGGCGCACGCCGGGCCAGATCGAGGCGTTGCCAAAGACCAGGTTGAGCAAAGTCCCGACGCGGCCCGCGGCCAGGCGCGCGGGAAAGTCCACTTCCGCGCGGAAGCGCCCGCCCGCGGCAGGTGAGACCGCGCCGACGCGGCCCACGATCCCGTCGCGGATCGCGGGTGGCAGCGGGAAATCGAGCGGAACCTCGACGGTCTCCTCGAAGGCGATGGCGTTGGCGGCGCGCTCGGCCTCGGCCGCGGGGCCGGGCACTTCATAGACCGCGACGATGCGATCGTTCATGGTCATGCTTCCGGCTTCAACGGCTTGTTCAGCTCGGCGACGTCGGCTCGATCCCTGGGGCGTCCCGCCGCGCGCTTGTTTTTGATGAAGGCGGCTTTGTCGAGATACCAAACAGTCTTGTCGCCAAGAGGGCCTTTCCGCCGGCTGGACCAGATTTCCTTGGACGTCAAGCCGTCCAGGACGGTGAGCAGGTCGATGCGCACGGGCGGATAGCCGAACTGGATCACCTCGCCCGATAGAATGTCGCGTTCCGTCAGCGACAGGGACTTGAGGCCGAAGTCATCGATCGCGCGAAGCAGGGCCCGGGCATTGGCGGCGGTCGGCCTGATCCAGATATCGAGGTCGCCCGTGTATCGGGGACGTCCTAAAAAGGCCAGGTCGAACGCCCCCACGATCACGTAATCCACCCGATGACCGTTGAGAGCGGAGATGAAATCCAGGAAGTCAGGATGGATGATCACGCGTGGAGCTTCCGCATTTGGACGACATGGGCCAGCCGGGGAAGAGTTTTATGGCCCGCGAGCGCGTAGTATTGCGACCTTAAAAATTCCACCGCCGCGATCCGCTCCTCGGGAGGCCTGGACAGCCAGAAGCGCAGGTCGGCGCCGGTGTCGGCGGCATCGGCGATCCGCACCGGCATCTCCGCGCGCCGATCGCGGCCGAAGCCCGGGGCCGCTGGCTCGCCGCGGACGAGTTCCCTGATTTCCCGCGGCTTTTTGCGCAGCCTCGGGACCAGCACCGCGTCGCAGAACATGGCCCCCAGGATCTTGTCGAGCGTGCTGAGCCGCATGTCCACCGTTCCGGTCTCGATCTTGGCCAAGTGCGACTGCGGCATGCCGGCGCGCCGGGCCAGCCGGGCCTGGGTCAGCCCCAGCTCGCCGCGGAGGGCCTTGATGACGACGTGAGGCGCGCGGCCTGCCGGATTTTTCCACATGGCGACCCTGGTATTATAATCTGTTTAAGCATATTTGTCAATATACTTTAACATATAAATTATGGTGCAGCGGATTGGCGCCAGATGTCCGCGAGAGTCTTCAGGAAGAGTCCCGCGCAGACCAGGATGACGACCGGGCGTATGGCCTCGGCGCCGCGCTTGACGCCGAGGTGCGCGCCGGTCCAGTTGCCGGCCGCGCTCAGCGCGGCCATGGGCAGGCCGATCTCCCAGCGCACGCGTCCCGCCAGCACGAAGGCGGCCAGCGCCCCGGCGTTGGAGACGAGGTTGGCGGCCTTGGCGCGCGCGGTCGCGCCCACCAGGTCGCAGCCGCAGGCCCGGGTGAACCCCAGCGCGTAGAAGACGCCGGCCCCGGGCCCGAAGAAGCCGTCGTAGGCGCCGATGGGCGTCGTCACGAGCAGTTCCCGGCCGCGGCGTTGGGCCTGCGTCAGGCGTTCGCTGTGGTCCGTCCGCCCGAATTCGGGATGGCTCCAGATCAGCCAGCCCAGCACGGGCAGGGCCGCCAGCAGCATCGGTCTCAGCCAGGATGGGTCCGCGCGCACGGCCAAGCGCGCCCCGACCCACGCCGCGGCGGCGCAGACTGCCAAGGCGGGCAGAAACCGCTTGAAAGGAATGCGCGCGGCGCGGTGATAGCGCGCCGTCGCGGCCACGGTTCCCGTCATGGAGACCAGCTTGTTGGTGCCCAGCACGAAGGCGGGGTCGAGTCCCGCGGCGAGATAGGCGGGCAGCGTGATCAGCCCTCCGCCTCCCGCCAGCGCGTCCACCACCCCCGCCAGGAATACGCACGACCCCAGGAGCGCGTATCCGGCCGGCGTCAACCCCGGACTCATGCTAAGGAACCACAGATGCGATCCGGCGCTCCAGACTCCGCAACTGAGCTAGCAGCGCTGTTTGCAGAGGAGACGCGGAAAGCTCCATTCGACCTCGGTATGCGGCTATCGCGGCAAGAGCCTGCGCGGTCTGCCCGCTTTTTTCCAACGCGGCAATCTGCTCCCAGGCGGCCGTCCAAGCCTCGGGGCTGTCGCGGTTGAATTCGAGCTCGGCTAATTTCTCCTGCAGCGCCGCGACCTCTCGCCATCGCTTTTGAGCCTCCTCACGATAGGGCGCCTCCAAACGTCCAATATAAAGGCGCAGCACGCTTAATTGGGCGGCGAGGTCCTGAACGGCCGTCTCGGGATTCGTCGCAGGCGCCGCGGCGTCGGCCGCGGCGTAAGTTCCCGGCAACAGCCCGAGTATTTTGCCGGTCGAGTCGAAGTTCAGCGGCCCCCCTCGCATGCGTTTTTGCAGACGCGCGAAATGCGCTTCCGTGAGTTGTATATGCCTGAATTCGGGGGCTGGAATTTCCGCCGCGGGACCTTCGGCCGCGGCGGGGGTTCGGATCCCGACGGCATGGACGCCGCGCGCCGGGACTGGATCGACATAGGCCGGGAGCAGGATCGCCCAAGGCGCGCCTTGAGCGTGCATGCCGGCCACGGCCGTCTGATCGCGCAAAAGAGCTTGAGCCGCCCGTTCATAGGCCAACTCCGGGAGCAGCCGCTGCGGTTCCGGCAAAGCGGACATCCATGCCCGAAGCGTCGGGGGCGGCAAGACCTCAAGGCCCGCGGAAGTGCCCTGTCTCATCAGGCTGGATTCAGCCTCCACAAACCTCAACGCGAGCGCCTGCAGTTCCACTCCCGCCGCCGGCGCGGCGGCGGAAATCAGCAAAAAGGCGGCGGCGCGGGCAGGAACGGGCCTCATGGCGCCTATTCTAATTAAGTCCCGGGCTCGGCGGAGAGCCGCCGCCGCGCGCGGGCGCGGCGCAGGGCCAGGGCGATGAGCGTCTCGACCAGGCGCTTGGTCGGGATTCCGCTCTCCCGCCAGAGGCGCGGGTACATGCTGATCGGGGTGAAGCCGGGCAGGGTGTTGGCCTCGTTGAAGTACAGCGCGCCCGTGCGGCGGTGCAGGAGGAAGTCCACGCGCGCCAGGCCGTAGAGGTCCAAAGCGCGGAAGGCGGCCAGCGCCGCCGCGCGCGCCCGCGCCGCCGCGGCGGCGGGGATCGGGGCGGGCGCCAGGAGCCGGGCTCCATCGGGGTCCAGATATTTGGCCCCATAGTCGTAAAACTCCGCGTTGGGGACGATCTCGCCGCAGACCGAGGCCTTCAGGGCGAGGCGGTCCCCGGCAACGGCCCAGGGGTCGCCCAGGACCGCGCACTCGATCTCCCGCGCGGGGATGGCCTTCTCGATGAGGGCCTTGTCGTCGTAGCACAGGGCCTCGCGCAGGGCCGCGGCCAGTCCGCGGCGGTCCCGGGCCTTGGCGACGCCGATCGAGGAGCCCATGCGCGCGGGCTTGACGAAGACGGGCCAGCCCAGGCGGCGCGCCGCTTCCCCCGCCTCGCCCGGGGTCCGGGCGACGGCCCAGGGGACCTGGGGAAGCCCGGCCTGCGCGGCGAGCTGCTTGGTCGCTTCCTTATCCATGCCCGCCGCGGAGCCGAGCACGCCGCAGCCCGCGTAGGCGGCTCCCGCCATCTCCAGCATCCCCTGCAGGGAGCCGTCCTCTCCCAGGGGGCCGTGCAGGACGGGGAACACGCAGTCCTCGGCGCGCAGGGCGGTCAGCAGGCGCCAGGGGTCGAGTGCGCGCGCGCCGGCGCGCAGGCGGCGCAGGGCGGCGGGAGAGGAGAGCAGGTCCGCGGGCGTCTCGGCGGAGAGGCGGCCGGGGGCGAGCTCGGCCCAGGCGCCGTCCGCGTCGATGTGGACCAGGCGCGTCTTGAAGCGGCGCGGGTCGAGATGCTCCGCCACGCAGCGCGCCGAGACCAGGGAGACCAGCCGCTCGGCGGAGCGTCCCCCGCAGAGAACGACGACGGCCGCACGCCGGGACGCGCTCACCCGCCGATTATAGGAAATGCTGGGTCGGGGCGTCCTGGAGGAGCCCCAGGACTTTCTGCACGAAGACGTCCCTGGCGAAGGGCTTGAGCAGGACGTCCCGGGCGCCGGCCGCGCGCGCGCGCAGGCTCGCGTCCGCGTAGCCGGTGAGCACCAGGACGGGCGCGCGCTGGGCGTCGGGGAGGCGGTTGAGCCGGGACAGGACTTCATAGCCGTCCATCCCGGGCAGCATCAGGTCGAGGATGACGAGGCTGGGCGCGCCGTCCTTGATCCGGTCCAGGGCCTCGAAGCCGGAGTCCGCGGTCTCGATGACGAGGTTGCGGCTGATGCCCGACAGAAAAAGCCGGAGCACGTCCACGAAGTCCGGGTTGTCCTCCACGATGAGCACGCGCTTGCCGCGCACCCGCTCGGCGGCCTCGACCACGAAGGGCGGGGCGTCGTGGGCGCAGAGAGGCAGCTCCAGGCGCGCCGTCGTGCCCGCGCCCGCGCCCTGGCTCTCCAGCCAGAGGCGCCCCCCATGCCGGTCGACGATCTCCTTGGAGAGCGGCAGGCCCAGGCCCAGGCCCGGGTAATCCCGCCGCGGGCCCTGGTTGGCGGCGAAGAAGCGCTCGAACACGTGGGGCAGTATCTCCGGCGCCACGCCGGGGCCGCGGTCGGCGACGGCCAGCCGCGCCCGGCCCTCGGCCAGGGAGAGCTCCACGCGCAGGGGGCCGCCCGCGGGGCTGAACTTGACCGCGTTGGAGAGCAGATTGTCCAGCACGGTGGCGAGCGTCTCCTCCTCCCCGAGGACCCAGGCGGCGCCCTCGCCCAGCGCCGCGCTCAGCGCGAGCCGCTTGCGTGCGACGTCCTTGCCCGCGCGCTCGACGGCGGCCGCGGCCAGGACGCGCAGGTCGACGGGCTTGAGCAGGGCCGGGGTCCGGCCCTCGTGCTCCTCGCGGATGCGCAGGATGTTGTTGAGGGTCGAGAGGAGTCCCTCGGCGCGCTCGATGACCGCCGACAGCGCCTTGCGCTGGCCGTCGTTGATCGGTCCCAGGCTGCCCTCGCGCAGCGTCTGGGAGTAGCCGAGGACGATGCTCAGCGGCGTGCGCAGCTCGTGCGAGACGTTGGCGATGAACTCGTCCTTCATCTGGCTGACCTGGCGCAGCTCCATGTTCTGATTGACCAAGCGGCGGATCTCATCGACGCGGCGCAGCAGGCGGCCCAGGTCGGTCCGGATCAGCTCGTGGTGAGTCAGGTAGTCCATCGCCCCCTTCTTCATCGCGGCCACGGCGACCTGCTCGGAGCCGGAGGCGGTCATGAACACGACGGCGGTCTTGGGGTGGAACTGGCGGATCTTGTCGAGCACGTCCAGGCCGTCGGTCGGCGGCAGGCGGTAGTCGAGGAAGACCAGGTCGAAGGCCCGCGTCTTGAGCTTGCGTAGCGCTTCCTCGCCGTCGGCCGCGGTGTCGACGGCCAGGCTCGGCTCGGGGAGGTCCTCGATCATGGCCTTGATCAGCTCGCGCACGTCGCGCTGATCGTCGACGACCAGGACGTCCAAGGCGGCGGCGCTCCCCATGGCTTCCGCAGTGTAGCAGGGGTCCGGGGACTTATCCAGGGGGGCGGGGCTCTTTTCACCCGTTTTTTACCGATGCGGCTGCGAAAGATCACCGCGGCGGACGATCCTCGGCCTGGGCCCGCAGGAGCTTGTCCACCATCGGCTGGAACCTGGCCGGGTCGAGCACGGCCGCGCGCTTGAAGTCCGCCAGCGCCCGCCCCCGCTGG
>JACQPJ010000040.1 GCA_016207605.1 Elusimicrobiota bacterium | reverse complement strand
ATGAAATGAGGGACCTGTCACTCAAGGTCGTTCAGGAAAAGCTCAAGGCCGCCGCTTTGTAGCTCAAGGCGGACCCCCGCCCCTGGCCGCCTACCTCGCCGCCGCTTCAATCGGCTGATCTATTACTTGGGGCTAAATTCCCTTGGAACTTTTTCGGGGGGGTCCGCGTATCCCTGGTGCCCCCAATGGGGCAGGAGGGAAACATGAAGACCTGGATGACGGCCTTGACGCTGGCCTTGGCGGTTCCGGCGCTGGCCAAACCCGCGACGCCGGGCCCGGCGCAGGCCCGGGAGCTGCGGGCGCAGATCAAAAGCGCCCGGGAGGACCTGGCCGCCAAGGGCAAGGCCCGGAAAGCCGCGCTCAAGGAGCTCAAGGGCAGGGAGCAGGCGGAGCTGGCGGCGGCCAAAAGCGCCGGCACGACCCGCCGGCAGCGCGCCCTGGCTCGACGCACGGTGGTCGAGAAATACGCCAGGCTCCGGCATGATCTGGCCGCCCAGCGGCGCTCCGAGAAAAAGTCCGTCGAGGACGACATGAAAAGCAAGCGCGAACTGATGCGGCGGCTGAGGCGGGGCTCCTGACCCCGCCGGGGGGCCCCGCGGCGCGGGGCCCCCTTTCCGGCCGGGTCCGTCCTATGCAATGATGGCGGGGTGAACGACCGCGAGCTGGTTCGGGAGGCGTATCTTGAGGCGTTCAAGGGCTATCAAGAAGGCGGCCTGCCCATCGGCTCGGTCCTGGCCGACGCCGCCGGGAGCATCGTGGCGCGCGGACGCAACCTGCGCGTGCAAAGCGGCGACCCCACGGCGCACGCCGAGGTGGTCTGCCTGCGCAATGCGGGCCGGCGGCGGGATTGGCCGGATCTGACCTTGGTCAGCAGCCTGAGCCCCTGCGTCATGTGCGCGGGCACGGCGCTCCTCTACCGCATCCCCCGCGTGATCGTAGGCGAGAACAAGAACTTCCTCGGCGCCGAGGACCTTTTCGCCGCCAAGGGCGTCAAGCTCGCGGTGCTTCAGGACCCGGACTGCGTCGCGCTGATGGCCCGGTTCGTCCGCGAGAAGCCCGACCTCTGGAACGAAGACATCGGGCTTTAAGCCCGGCACGCATGACATCCGCCTGCGTCCCGGCAGATCATCTCAGGCTTTTTGTAGAATTCACGAAGGGCAGGTGGCGAAACTGGCAGACGCTGAGGACTTAAAATCCTCCGGCCGCAAGGCCATGCGGGTTCGAATCCCGCCCTGCCCACGAATATCGGATTTATGAGAAAAGTAACCGCGCTGGCTCCGCAAGGTTGGCGCTTCGTGGCACCGGCTCTTGTCGTCGGCATCGCGGGAAGCTTGCTGGCGTCTCGCGCCGGAGCCGCGGGCGGACTGCTCGCATTCCTGGGCTTCGGGTTCGCGGCGTTCTGCGCCTATTTCTTCCGCGACCCGGAGCGGCCCCTGCCGATGGACGGGTCCAAGATCTACTCGCCCGGAGACGGCGTGGTGCTGTCGGTCGCCCGCGAGGGGCCGGGCGACGTGACGACGGCGCGCATCTTCCTTTCGATCTTCGACGTGCACGTCCAGCGCGCGCCCTGCGCGGGGCGGGTGGCCAAGGTCCAGACGGTCCCCGGTTCCTTTGCCGCCGCGATGAGGGCCGAGGCGCGGGGCAACGCGCGGGTGGTCATGTCGCTGGAGCCGGCCGCGGGGCGCGGGACTTTGGTCGTCGAGCAGATCGCGGGGCTCATCGCGCGGCGCATCGAGTGCTGGCCCAAGCCCGGCGACGCGCTCGCGGCCGGCCAGCGCTACGGCATCATCTATTTCGGCTCGCAGGCCGCGGTGCACTTTCCCCCCGGGTCGCGCTGCACGGTCAAGCCCGGCGACCGGGTGGCCGGCGGGGTCACGGAGATCGGGACGTGGTCGAGCACCCCCTAAAGCGCGGCGGACGCGTGCTCGCGCCGTCGCTGTTCACGCTGGGCAACATGGCCTGCGGCTTCTACGCCCTGCTCTCCTCGGTGCGCGGAGAGTTCGCCGCCTCGGCCGGGGCCATCATCGCCGGGATGTTCTTCGACGCCTTGGATGGAAGCGTGGCGCGGCTGGTGCGCGGAGAATCCGCGTTCGGCGTGGAGTTCGACTCGATGGCCGACTTCCTGACCTTCGGCATCGCGCCGGCGCACATGATGTACGCCTTCATCCTCAAGGACTACGGCCCCTGGGGCTACCCGAT
>JACQPJ010000041.1 GCA_016207605.1 Elusimicrobiota bacterium | reverse complement strand
GCGCTCTGCGGCGGCCTGCGCCTGGCGCGCTTCAACGCCGTGGCCCACGAGGCGGGCTCCAGCAAGACGCACTTCACGGGACTGCCCATCCCGGGCGGCGCAGGGTTCCTGGCGAGCTTCGTGCTCCTCTATCAGCTCATCGAGGAAGGCCGGCCCGCGCACACCTGGCGGTTCCTGATGGACCAAGTCCCCGTCCTTTACGGCCTGGCGCCGGTCATGGTGACGACGATCGCCCTGCTCATGGCCTCGACCATCCCTTACCCGGCCTTCAAGCAGCCGGGAGTGCTTCGGCCCAAGTCCCTGACCGCCATCCTCGTCCTGCTCGGCGTCGGCTTCGCCCTGTTCTCCAGCCCTCTCAACGCCCTGTTCCTGCTGTTCCTCTTCTACGTCCTCATCGGGCCGGTGTCGTGGCTGGCGCGGACGGCGGGCCGGGTCGTCGGCTGGCGCCCGGCGCCCCCCGCCGCGGACGACGCGGAGGAAGAGCCTTGAGCGGCCGGCTGCCGGCGCGCCGCCTGGACGCCGCGGCTCTCCTCCCCACGCGCGCGCACCAAGACGACGCGGGACTCGACCTCTACGCGCTGGAGGACCGGGAGTTCGCGCCGGGCCAAGGCGGGATCGCGCGCACGGGCGTGGCGATCGCAGTACCCGCCGGGCACGTGGGCCTGGTCTGCGACCGCTCGTCCCTGGCCAAGCGCGGCCTCAAGACCGCGGGCGGCGTCATCGACGCGGGCTATCGCGGCGAGGTCGGCGTGGTGCTCTGGAACCTCTCGCGCGAGGCGCAGTCCATCAAGAAAGGCGAGAGGATCGCGCAGATGCTGGTCATCCCCATCGCCACGCCCGCCCCCGTGGAATCCGATTTGGACGCCACGGCCCGCGGCGCCAACGGTTTCGGCTCCACCGGACGCTGAGCTAATGCCAGAGATGCGCCAGGGAGCGCTCGAGTTCCTTGCGGTCCACGACCCTGAGAACCATCACGCTGTCCGCATCCAGCTTGAAGACGGAGCGGAATCCCCCGCTTCTGAGCCGATAATATCCGGATGCTCCTTTCAGCTTCTTGACCTCGGGAGGCGGAGGCAGATCGGCACGGGCGGACAAAACAGCCGGATCGCCGAGAATTTCTTCTTGAACCGACCGCGCAAGCGCCTTGAGGTCCTTGACGGCCCGCGGAGTGAAACGGACGGCCCGGTCAGCCATCCCGCAAGCCGAGTTCCTTGCGCACGTCCGCGAGGGAGCGCCAGCCCTTGCGCCGGGCCTCTTTTTCGGAAGACTTCAGGGTCTTCAGAAACGAAGGAGCGTTCAAGACGATGTCCTCGATCGCGTCCTCGTCGATGGACAGCAGCAGGGCCTTGGGCTTGCCGCGCTTGGTCACCACGATCGTCCCGCCTTTCTCCACCTGGAGAATGGCCTGCGGCGTGCGGGCGTGCAGCTCGTGGATGTTGATGAATCGAACCATTTTATTTTGTGTCCGTTTTGTGACACAAGTATTATAGTCCGCTCCGCGCACTTGTCAGGGGCCTGGAAAAATTGGGCTGCCGGCGCGTACTGCGCTCGGCACAGGTGTGCCTCGACCCTCCGTGGCTCTAAACTTTCCGCGGAAAAAGAACGGGGCCCTTTTGGATGGGGCCGTAGCGGGCCGAGGAGCCGGAGAGCACGTCGTCGGCGGTGAGCGGCTCGGGGAACTGGCGCACGCCGAGCTGCATCTGGATCTTGGCCGCGGTCGAGGGCATGAAAGGCTCCAGCCAGCGGCTGACGATGCGCAGGGACCAGACCAGGTCGAAGAGGGCCAGCTCGCATTGGGCCAGGTCCGCCTTGGCCAGCTTCCACGGGGCCTTCTCGTTGACCCGCGCGTTGAGGCCGCGGATGACCGCCCAGATCGTCTCCAGCGCGCCGTGGAAGTCCAGGGCTTCCATCTTGGCGTCGATTTCGGGCGCGCGGCGGGCCACGGCGCGGGCGTGGAAATCCTGGTCCAGCGGGGGCTTGGCCGGGAGCCTGCCCCCGAGGAACTTATCCACCATGTCGGCGACGCGCGCGACCAAGTTGCCCAAGTCGTTGGCCAGCTCCGCGTTGTAGCGGCGCGCCAGCGCCGCCTTGGAGAAGTCCCCGTCCGCGCCGAAGGGCATCTCGCGCAGGAGGAAATAGCGCAGGGCGTCCACGCCGAACTCGGCCGTGATCTCCTGAGGGTCCACGAAGTTCCCCAGGGACTTCGACATTTTTTGGCCGTCCACCGTCCACCAGCCGTGGGCGAAGACCTTGCGGGGCAGGGGCAGTCCGACGGCCATGAGCATCGCGGGCCAGGTCACGGCGTGGAAGCGGAATATCTCCTTGCCCACGATGTGCACGTCCGCCGGCCACAGATCGCCGGCCCCTGCGGCGGCCGACCAGTAATTGATCAGGGCGTCGAACCAGACGTAGATCGTGTGCTCCTCGTCGCCGGGCACGGGGATGCCCCACTTGACCTTGGCGCGCGAAACCGAGACATCCTCCAGCCCGCCCTCGACGAAGCGAACGATCTCGGGCGCGCGGGAGGCGGGGGCGAGAAACTCGGGATGGGCGCGGTAGTGCTCGAGGAGGCGCGGGCCGTACTGAGACAGGCGGAAGAAGTAGGCGTCCTCGGTCAGGCGCTGGAGGGGCTTGCCCGACTCGGGCCCGAGAAGGGTCCCGCCGGGGCCCTTCACGGCGTCGGATTCCTTGACGTAGGCCTCCGCCACGACGTCGTAGAGGCCCTCGTAGCGGCCCCGGTAGATGTCGCCGCTCTTGAGCAGGCGCGAGAAGAGCTCCTGGACCCGGTCCTCGTGGCGCTTCTCCGTGGTGCGGATGAAGTCGTCGAAGCGCACGTCCAGGCGCGCGAAGAGCTCGCGGAACTTGCGGGAGTTCATGTCGCAGAAGTCCAGGGCGTGCCGCCCCGCGGCCTTGGCCGCCTCCTCGATCTTCTGGCCGTGCTCGTCGGTCCCGGTCAGCAGCCAGACCGGGACGTCGCGCCCGCGCAGGAAGCGCGCGAGCACGTCGGCGGCGACCGTGGTGTAGGCGTGGCCGATGTGCGGCGCGGCGTTGACGTAGTAGAGGGGAGTCGTGACATAGAAGCGCTTCATCGGGGGCGCTCGGCTTCCAGGGCCGCGAGGGTCAGGATCAGGCGCGGGTCGGCGTTGGCGGCCAGGGCGCGGCGCAGGCGCAACAGCTCCCGCAGAGGGCGCTCGACCTCGGCGAAGGCGCGCGCGCCCTCCAGATGGGCCAGGCGCAGCTCCTGGCCCCAGGCAAAGAGAGCCCGCTCGACGCGCGCGCGCGCCGACGCCAAGTCCCGGGGAAGCGCGTCGGCCGCGGCGACGGGATCCAGGGGCTCGCGCTCCGCGGGGAGCTCCTGGTCCTCGGCCTGCTCCAGGGCGCGGCCGGCCGAGCCCTCGGACAGCGCGGCCAGGCGCCGCGCCCGCGCCGGCTCGACCCCGCGGGCCGCGAGCGCGCCCTCGACCACGGCCGCCGGCAGGGGGCCGAAGGGCACCAGAAAGCAGCGCGAGGCCACGGTCCGGGGCAGGCGCTCGCGCTGGGTCGCGCAAAGAATCCAGAGCGTCTGCGCGGGCGGCTCCTCTAGGATCTTGAGCAGGGCGTTGGCCGCGGCGTCGTTGAGGCGCTGGGCGTCGGGAATCACGGCGGCCTTCCAGCCCCCCAGCATGGACTTGAGCTCCATGGCCCGGCGCGCGCTCTGGACCGTCTCCAGGCGCAGGACCTTCTGCTTCTCGACGTCCCCCTCCAGAAGGGAGGCCTGGTAGGCCTCGTCCACCAGGGCGACGTCAGGGTGGGCGCGGGCGTCCACGGCCGCGCAGTCGGCGCAGGCGCCGCAGGACGCCTCTCCCGTAAACGGCCTCTCCCGGCAGACCAGGGCCTTGGCGAACTCGAGCGCGGCCAGGCGCTTGCCCGTGCCCTCGGGACCGACCAAGAGCAGGGCCGGCGGCAGGCGCCCCGACGCCAGCAGGGCCTCCAGGGCGCGCCGCGCGCGCGGCTGGCCCAACAGCCGCTCGAGGCCGCGACCCTGCGGGCGCGGCACAGACGCGCCGGAGGAAGGCCCTCCAGCGCTTATCACGGCAGGCGCCTCTCAACGCGGGCGAGGATGTCGACGTGGAGCGCGCCGGCGGAACGCGTGCCGTCGAGGAGGATCGTGCGCGGCGCGCGGCGCGCCAGGCGCCGGTAGGCGGCGCGCACGCGCCGGCGGAAGGCGGCGCCCTCCCGCTCCAGGCGGTCCAGGACGCGGCCTTGGTCGCGCGCGCCGAACTCCGCGTCGGGCACGTCGAGCACGACGGTCAGGTCGGGAGACAGGCCGCGCGTCGCGAAGCGGTTGAGCGCGGAGGTGGCCGCCAGCCCCAGGCCGCGGGCGGCGCCCTGATAGACGTCGGTCGAAAGGGTGTAGCGCTCGCAGATCACCACCGCCCCCCGTGCCAGGGCCGGGCGCAGGACGGTCTCGGCGTGCTGGGCGCGCGAGGCCTCGTAGAGAAAAAGCTCCGCCAACGGCACGACGCGCAGGCCGGGATCCAGGAGCACGCGGCGGACCGCCTCCGCCTCGGGCGAGCCGCCGGGTTCGCGCGTGTGCAGGACGTTCAGGCCCCGAAGCTTGAGGGCGTCGGCCAGCAGGCGCGCCTGCGTGGACTTGCCGGATTTGTCGGGCCCTTCCAGGACGATGAAGAGCCCCCGCCTTCCACGCGCCATTCCATGATTTTAACAATTTATCCATAGTGAATTTTCCGGCCAGGGCTATACTGCCAAGGTCCCATGCGAAAGGTGCTTCTTGGCATTGGCGTCGCACTGGCCCCCGGCCCCGCATCGGGCCAGGCCCCCGGCCCGCCCCCCGCTTTGGATGTCCTGCGGCTGAGTCTCAAGGACGCGGTGCGCGCGGCGTTGTCCCCCGGCGGCAGCTCCCGCCTCCGCGAGGCGGAGGAGTCCGTCCGCGCCGATCAGGCGCAGGCCGACGAATCCCGCGCCGCCCTTCTGCCCAAGGCCGGAGGTTCCGTGGCCGGCGAAAATCAAAAAGTCAATCTCGGGGCCCTGGGCCTGGACGCCTCGCTGCCCCCGACGGCCGAGCTGCACGTCTACAAGGCCCGGCTGAGCGCGCGCGGGGAGCTGGCGGCCGGCGATCTCAAGCGCTGGCGGGCCGCCCAGGCCGGCGCCCGCGCCTCCCAAAACGAATTGGACCGCGTCCAAGACGGCGTCGCGGCGGAGGTCGCCGGACTGTACCTGGCCGGACTGCGCGGCGGCGCCCTGGTAAGGGAGGCTCAGGAGAATGCCGGGACAGCCCGGGCCCTGCTCGATCTGGCCCGGCATCGCGCGGACGCCGGCAAGGGAACGGCCTTGGACGTCACGCGCGCGCACGCCGAGCTCATGGCCCGCGAGGAGGAGCTGGCGGGCGCCGAGATCGAGCGGGCGCGCGCGCGCCTGCGGCTGCTCAAGGCCATGGGCGCGCGCCTCGACGCGCGCCTGGAGCTGGAAGACGAGCAGGACGCCGCGGACGCGGCGGAGATGAGCCTGGAGGAGGCCCTGGCCGCGGGGCTCTCGTCCCGGCCCGAGCTCAGGGCCCAGGGGGAGCGCGCCCGGCAGGCCCGGATGCTGCGCGCGGCGTTTCAATGGGAACGGCTGCCGTCCCTGGCCCTCTATGGAGACTACGGGCCGGAGGGCACGCGCCTCGACGGTCTCGTCAACACCCACGTCGTGGGAGCGGCCCTGCGCCTGCCGTTCTTCGGCGACGGCCGCCTGCGCGCGCGCGAGCAGCGGGGGCGGGCCGAGCTCGAGCAGGCCCAGGCCCGGCTCGACGACCTGCGGGCTCAGGTGGAGCTGGAGGTGCGGGAAGCCGCGGAGTCGCTGACGCTGGCGGCCAAGCGCGCGGACGCGGCCCAAGGAAGGCTGGCCCTGAGCCGGCAGGAGCTCGAACAGGCCCGCCGACGCTACGAGGCGGGGGTCACGGGCAATCTCGAGGTCGTGGAGGCCCAGGCCCGCCTGGCCCAGGCCGAGCGGCGGCGGACGGACGCCCTCTTCGACCGCCGGAAGGCGCGCCTGGCGCTGTGGCTGGCCGCGGGCGTCCTCCGCGCGAGGCTGCGATGAGGCGCGGCGCGCTGGCGGCGGGCGCGGCGGCCCTCGCCGCGGCGATCGGGACGGCCGCGCTCCTGAGGACGAGGGCCGAACGCGCGGCCTCGTCCCCCGGCACGGCGCCGGCCGGCATCGGCTGCCTGGGCCGGCTGGAGCCGGACGGCGGGGTCATCCGCGTGTCGGCTCCCGCGCTCGACGGCCAGCCGCCCCTGGTGGCCAAGATCGCGGTCCGGGAAGGGGACTGGGTCCGCGCCGGCCAGGAGCTGGCGCTCCTGCGCAGCGCGCCCGAACTGGAGGCGGCCCTGCGCCGCAGCGAGGCCCAGGAAGCCCTGGCCCGCAGCGAGCTCGACAACGCGCGCTCCGAGCACCGCCGCTACGCGGCGCTCCACGAGACGAAGGACGTCTCCTCCTCGGAGCTGGACGGCCGGCGCCTGGCGCTGGAGAGCGCGCAGGCCCGCCTCCAGGCCGCCGCGGCCGACGTCGCCTACCAGCGCGCCAAACGGGAGGCCGGCCTGGTGCGGGCGCCCCGCGACGGACGCGTCCTGAAAATCCACGCCAAGGCCGGGGAGGCGGTGGACAGCCAGGGCGTCCTGGAGCTGGGCGACACGACCCGCATGGTGGTCATGGCCGAGGTCTACGAGACCGACGCCGCCCGCGTCCAGGTCGGCGCGGCCGCGGACGTCGACGGCGGGATACTGCCCCGCCGGCTCGAGGGGACCGTGGAGCAGGTCGGCGCGGTGATCTCCCGCGGCACCACGCTGTCCAGCGACCCCGCGGCGTTCTCGGACTCCCGCGTCGTGAAGGTCAAGATCCGTCTTCCCGAATCCGACGCGCTCGCCAAGCTCGTGGGCGGGGAAGTCGCCGTCGTCATCCGGCCATGACCGAACTCGGCTTCGCTCTGGCCTGGCTCCAGCTCGCCAAGGAAAAGCGCCGCTTGGCCGCGGCCGCCGCCGGCATCACCTTCGCGACCCTGCTGATGATGGTCCAATTGGGGCTCAAGGAGGCCCTGCTCAAAAGCTCCACGATGCTCATGTCGCACATGACGGCCGACCTCGTCCTGCTCAATCCCGAATACCAGTTCCTCGTCTCGCCCAAGCGCATCACCCGGCGCCGCCTCTACCAGGCCTTGGGGGTGGCGGGGGTGGAGTCCGTCCGCGGCCTGCATCTTGGCGTGCTCCCGCTGCGCAACCCGCGCACGCGCCGGGACCGGGACATCCTCCTGGTCGGCTTCCGGCCGGAGACCGGCGTCTTCGATCAGCCCGGCATCAACGCGAAAGTGCCGGAGCTGGCTCGGGACGACGCCGTCCTTTTCGACGAACTGGGCAATCCCGACTTCGGCCCCATCGCCGCGGATTTCCGGAGAGGCGAACGCAATCCCATCAACGTCGGGGGGCGCCGGATGCGGGTCGCGGGCCTGTTCCAGGTCGGCATCTCGTTCGGATCCGACGGGACGCTGCTGGCCGGCGACGCCGCGTTCAAGAAGCTCCTGCCCGGGACCGACCTCGATCTGCCCAGCATCGGCCTGATCGCGCTCAAGCCCGGAGCCGACGCGGAGGAGGTCCGCGGCCGCGTCGCCGCCGCCTTGCCGGGCGACGTCCGCGTCCTGACGCGCCGGCAGTGGATGGACCTGGAGCGGCGCTACTGGGAGATCAGCACGCCGGTCGGCTTCGTGTTCAACTTCGGCGCCGGAATGGGCCTGCTCGTGGGGCTCGTCATCGTCTACCAGATCCTCTACACCGACGTCTCGGATCATCTGAAGGAGTACGCGACCATGAAGGCCCTGGGCTATCCCGACCGGGCGCTGTTCGCCGTGGTGCTGGCGGAGGCGCTCATCCTTTCCGTGCTGGGCTACGCCCCCGGGCTGACGGCGTCCGCGCTGGCCTACCGCCTGACCGCCGGCGCCACGCTGCTGCCGATGGAGATGACGGCGGCGCGCGTCCTCGGCGTCTACGCGATGACGGCGCTCATGTGCGCCGCGTCGGGAGCCCTGGCCATGCGCCGCCTGCGGGTTGCCGACCCCGCGGAAATCTTCTAGACGCTATGAGGCTTTCCGCAGATGCGTCTGTGCCGCGTCCACAGGATCGCGGCCTAGATGCCATGAAGGTCGAGGCCTAGATGGAGCCGGTCATCTCCCTGGAGAAGGTCAGCCACGGCTACGGCGCGGGGCCGCTGCGGCGCCTGGTTCTCGATGGCGTTTCCCTGGCGATCCTCCCCGGGGAAATCGTCATCCTCACCGGCCCCTCCGGCTCCGGCAAGACCACGCTGCTGACCTTGGCCGGCGCCCTGCGCTCGGCCGAGGAGGGCCGCGTGCGGGTCCTGGGCCGGGAGCTGGGCGGGGCGGCCCGCGGCGTCCTGTCGGACGTGCGCGAACGCATCGGCTTCATCTTCCAGGCTCACAACCTGCTGGGGGCGCTCACCGCCGCGCAGAACGTGGCTCTGGCGCTGCACCTGGACCGCTCCCTGACCCAAGAGGACAAGCGACGGCGCTCCCGGGCGATGCTGGAGGCCGTCGGCCTCGCCGGCGTCCAGGATCGCTACCCCGAACAGCTCTCGGGCGGACAGAAGCAGCGCGTGGCGATCGCGCGCGCCCTCGTCCGCCGGCCCGAAATCGTGCTGGCCGACGAGCCGACCGCGTCGCTGGACCGCAAATCCGGCCGCGAGGCCGCCGACCTCCTCCATGAACTGGCCAAGCGCCAGGGCTGCGCCATCCTGCTGGTCACGCACGACGACCGCATCCTGGACGTCGCGGACCGGATACTGACGCTGGAGGACGGCCGCCTCTCCTCTTTCGCCCTGGGCATCGGCGGACGCGCGGAAAGCCTGCTCTCGGCGTTCGCCGCCCTCCAGCGCAAAGGGGAGCTGGCGCGGCACGTGGCCGCCCTCTCCGACGACAAATTTCTCGCCCTCATGGAGCAGGCGACCGCGGACTTCGCGCGCCTGGCCCGCCTGCTGGAGCTGGGCGGCCGCGAGGCCTTGGAGGCTCTCACGGACCAGATGCTGGAGGCGGTGACGCTGAAGGTGCGGGACATGCTGTCGGCCGAGCGCGCCGCGATCTTCCTGGTGGACGCGGAGCGCGGCCAGCTCCGCTCCAAGCTCGCCTCCGGAGACGGGACCCGGCCGCTGGCCATCGAGATTCCGCTCTCGACCGGCATCGCCGGGCGGACGGCCTCGACGGGGCGGGCGGCCAACGTCCCGGATCCCTACGCGTGTCCCGACTTCAACCCGGACGTGGATCGCGAAACGGGGTTCCGGACCCGCAATCTTCTCTGCCTGCCGATCCTGGACCGAGCCAGGAACGTCTTCGCCGTGGCCCAGCTCGTCAACAAGAAGGGCGACGGCCCGTTCACCCCGGAGGACGAAAAGCGCTTCGCGGACTTCGCCGAGCCCCTGGGAGCCATCCTGCAGGCCGCCGTCTCGCTCCAACGCCAATAGTTACAATTTTCCACTGGCGCGATGCCTGAAGACAGTCTATACTCAGCCGCGATGCGGTACCGTCCGGCGCAAGAGGTCTTCTCCCGCACCAAGCGCTTCGTGTCGGTCCAGGCGCAATCCCCCGGCCAAAAACGGCTGCTGCTGACTGCGGTCGAGAACTTGGAGGCCCAGCTCGGAGAGGAGGAGCCCCTTCCCTTCATCTCCCTCCCCTTGGCCGTTCACGCCGCGCTCCGCGGAGAGCCGACGCCGGCCCTGCCGCTGGCCGTCGCGGGGACCCTCCTGTTCCTGGGCATCGACCTCCTGGACGATCTGGCGGACGGGGATCTCCCCCGGACGCCGTGGCGCCGCTTCCCCCCGGCGCAAGTCCAGCTGGCCGCGACCACGGCTCTCTGCGCCCTGGCGCCCAAGGCCCTGGCCGAGCTGGCCGCGCCGCCCGAGCGGATCGTGGCGATGCAGCGCCGGCTGGCCGAGGGGCTCCTGCGCATGAGCGCCGGCCAGCAACAGGACCTGGGCTTCGCCGGCCGCGCCCGGGTCGGCGCCCAAGCCGTGGAAGAATCGGTGGCCGGCAAAAGCGGAGAGGAGATCGCTCTGTGGGCCGCGCTGGCCGCCCTTCTGGCCGGCGCGCCTTCCGCGCAGATCGCGCGCTACGAAGACGTGGGGCGCGCCATCGGCACGGCGGGACAGTTGGCCTCAGACTGCCACGACCTGTTCCAAGCCGAGCACAGCCGGGATTTGGCCAATGGGACGCGCACCTTGCCCATCGCCCTCCATTTGGAGCCTCTGGACGCTCCCGCCCGCCGTGGATTCATGCGCCTTCTGGACCGGGCCCGCGAGGACGCCGCCGCCCGGGCGGAGATACGCCGCCTGCTCATCGAAGGCGGCCGGCTGCGGCACTGCGCCTTCGTCGTGGAAATCCATTGCCAAAAAGCCCTCGCCCGCCTCAAGGAGGCCCGCCCTCTCGAGCCGGCGGGCGGCGCCCTTCGCGAGATGATCCGCCAGGTCTCGTTCTTCCCCGGGAAAACGTCTAAGGAGAACACCCATGGACCAACAGAAAATCAAGACGCTGATGGACCGCTGGACCGCCGATCCCCAATTCCGGCGGGAGCTTAGGGCCAATCCGGAAGACGCGGTCCGCAAGACCGGCGTGGAGCTCGACGCCGAGGAGCGGGCCGCCCTGCGCGCGATGGACTGGGGAGCCTCCGACCAGGAACTCCAAGCCCGCGTTTCCAAGGGCGCCTAGGCAGACCACGGAGAAACCAAGGAGCTTGAAGCGCGTATCTTAAAAGGCAGGTGATGGGAGGAAGATCAATGAACCGCGAAAAACTGAAGACGCTGATGGACCGCTGGACCGCCGATCCCCAATTCCGGCGGGAGCTTAGGGCCAATCCGGAAGACGCGGTCCGCAAGGCCGGCGTGGAGCTCGACGCCGAGGAGCGGGCCGCCCTGCGCGCGATGGACTGGGGAGCCTCCGACCAGGAATTCCAAGCCCGCGTTTCTAAGGTCGCCTAGGCGAACCTAAGGAAACGCCATGAACCAAGAAAAGATCAAGACGCTGATGGACCGCTGGACCGCCGACGCTGAGTTCCGGCGGGAGCTTAGGGCGAACCCGGAAGACGCGGTCCGCAAGGCCGGCGTGGAGCTCGACGCCGAGGAGCGGGCCGCCCTGCGCGCCGTGGACTGGAAATTGTCCGACCAGGAACTAAAGCAGCGCGCGTCGAAGCTCTTCGTCTAGTCAAGGAGAACATTCATGGACCAACAGAAAATCAAGACGCTGATGGACCGCTGGACCGCCGACGCTGAGTTCCGGCGGGAGCTTAGGGCGAACCCGGAAGACGCGGTCCGCAAGGCCGGCGTGGAGCTCGACGCCGAGGAAAAGGCGGCCCTGCGCGCGATGGACTGGAGGCTGCCCGACCGGGAGCTCGAGACGCGCATATCCAAGGCCTTCGGGTAAGGGGCTGAAGCCCGCCCTCCGGCGTCAGAGGCCGGAGGGCCAGCCGACGAGGGAATCCTGCCAGGACGTGCGGGTCAGGTAGACGTTGGTCGTCTGGACCTGGCCGGCGGCCGTGCCGTTGAAATAGAAGGTCACGCTGGAGTTGGCGGTCTGCGTCGCGGAACCGACGGTGTAGAGCGCGCCGTAGATGTCGCTGTTTCCGCCGCCCCCGCCGCCATTGTTGAAGTTGCCCCCTACGTAGAGCATGCCGTTGACGGCGAGCTTGGAGGAGCTGTAGGTCAGGCCCGTCGGGGCGTAGCTTGAGTCGAGGCCGGGGAAGCTGGAGGCCGCGCTTGTGTCGAAGCTGGTGGTATAGACGCTCCAGTCGTTGCAGTACTGCTTCCAGGCGTCCGAGGGGATGCTCATCGTGGCGGAGCCGCGGCCCCAAACTCCGTTGGGCAAGTTCACGTTGCCCATCACGACCATGTTGCCTTGATGGTACATGCCCGGCGACTTGACCGAAAGGTCCCCCTCGATGAAGATCGTGCCGACCGTCGAGTTGTTCCAGTTCGAGACCGACCCCGCGTAGTAGCAGGTGCCGGTCGGCGTGCCGCCGGAGGGGCAGCCCGTCGAGTTCTGGGCCGAGGAGCGGTAAAAGTCGAAGTCGATGGAGGGCAAGGGGGGCAGGTTGGACTGGTAGGAGTGCCACTGGCAGCAGGCGGGCCCGTCGCAGTTCGGGGGGTTGGGATCGGTGTCCTTGGTGGTGATCTGGCTGGCGGACCAGAACTGCGGGTGGTTGCGGCTGTCCGCGGCGATCGTGTAGGGACTCATCACCGCCCCCCATTCGACGTTGACGGCGCCTCCGATCTGCGCGCCGCGGCCCGCGTAGATCGCCGTGGCGCCGTAGGTCGAGTTGGCGTAGACGACCTTCAAGGCGCGCGTTTGGCGGCGGTTGGGGTCGCGGCCCACGGAGAAGACGGTCGCCGTCTGGGTCCCGGGGCCGCTGGTGATCGAGACGGCGTAGCTGCCGCTGCCCATGTCGGTATAGGCCGTGTCGAACGCATAGCCGCTCTGGGCCGTCCCGGCCTGGATGGAGTTCCACGTCTGCGTGGACTGGGACATGTAGAGATAAGCCTTTTCGACGCCCGCCTCGGCGAGATGGAAGGCGATGGTGCTGCCGGCCTGCCGGACGGACCATACGGCGTCGCGCTGGGCGTAGAAGACCAGGAGCGGCACGAAGATCGCCAGAACGACCAGCATGGCGACGACGGCGGGAAGAATCTGTCCCCGCGCGCGCGGCGCGATCGGTTCCATTTAGTTCATGATCCTCACTTTCTGGATGGTCAGCTCCAGCACCTGCCGGCGGCCGAGCTGGATGTTCTTGCCCATCGTGATCGAGACGCTGAGGATGGTCGGGTCGTCCGTGCGCGGGTACGTGAAGGCGATGTAGACGAGATTTCGGCTGACGGTGGAGGTTGTCGTGCCGTTGACGACCTGGATCAGGCTGGAGCCGTCCTGGTGGAAATCCATGCTGCGCCCGTCCGCCATCCGAAAGCGGACCCGGGAGTAGGGCCCGCCCCCGGACGGCGTGTCGACGACGATGGAGGAGCTGTCCGCCTGGCGCAGGTAGCGGTTGATGGCGTCGAGGGCGTTGCGGGCGTCGCGCTGGACCTCGGCGCGCGCCTGGGTGCCCAGGAAAAAGTTCTGCGTCCCGATGAGGAGAGGCGGCCCGATGGCGGCCAGGACGCCGACGATGGCCACGACCATCATCAGCTCCGTCAAAGTGTAGCCGCGGCAACCGCGCTTTTTCATGGGATGGTCACGTTCTTGGTCGTCGTCGCGCTGGCGCTGACGCTGATGCCCGAATAGGTCTTGGTCGTGATCGACACCGACCCGGACGGGGAGATCACCGGCACGTAGGCGGAGAGGTAGTAGCTCCAGCCGCCGCGCACGGGCAGGGTGTAGGTGCCGTCGGCCTGGCTCGAGACCATGTAGTAGGAGGTCATCGCCGGCGCCGAGGAGCCCACGATGGCCGGAGGAGTGCTCGCGATCGTCGCCGTCGAGGCGATCAGCAGGGCGCCGGAGGTGATCAGCCCCGAGGCGTCGGACACGCTGCCGGCGATGCTGCCGAAGGCGCCCGAGACCGTGAAGGTGCCCACGGACACCGTGCCCGTCGAGCTGAGCGTCAGGGGGAGGGTGTTGGGACTGGAGTCCTGGCCCGTCTCGAGGGTCGGCTGAACGGTATAGGTCCCGGTCGCCAGATTGGAAATGTAGAACACGCCGGTCGCGTCGGTCGTGCCGCTGCCGGCCTGGCTGCCGCCGTTGAGGGCGACGACGACCTGGTTGGCCAGGGGCGTGGTCCCGGTCGTCACGTAGCCGGTCGCGCGCCCGCCCAGGCTCAGGACCACGTCCTGGATGGTGACCGCGCCTTGGGTGATGACGGGAGCCTGGATATCCTGAGTGTAGGAGGCGTTCTGGTTGTTGGGGTTGACGACGAGCGTGATGGCGCCGCTGGAGACGGCCATAAAATAGAGCCCGTTGGAGCCGGTCACCTTCTGCTCGCCGCCGGACTGGACGATGATGTCCGCAATGGGGGTGTTGTTCGGATCGGTCACGATGCCCTTGATGAAGCCCATCACGGTGGCGCTGTCGAGAGGCACGTGGTAGAGCCCGCTGGCCAGCCACGCGGGCGTGGTCGCCGCGTTGGGGACGCGCGTGACGTCGTTCTGGGCGACCGCCACGCCGCTGAGCTGCTGGGAGAAAGTGTTGGAGGCAAGCGCGACGATCCAGGTCCCCGTCGTCACGCCTTGCAGCGAGAAAGCCGCGTAGGGCAGGCTGAGGCTGCCGCTCGTCGCGTAGGCGGCATAGGTCTGCGTCGAGCCGGAGTAGAGGTCGCTGGCCGAGACGTGGGCGCCCAGGGGAACCTTGCCCGCGAGCACGGAGACGGCCGCCGCGGACGAGGTCTGCGGCGCGTGGACGATGCCGGTGAAGCCCGCCATCGCGTCGGAGGGATAGAGGAAGTCCCGCGCGTTGCTGTCGGAGTCGTAGGCCCGGCCGTAGGCGGATATGACCGCGGCGCCGGCCGCGGGGCTGGAGACGCGCACGATCTGGTGGCCGGACGGGGAGCCCAAGCCGTTGAAGCCGGTGGCGTTGGGGATGTAGGTCCCCTCGTAGCTGGGCGGAGCGTGCCCGGTGTCGGCCCAGCCCACGGTGTCGATCCAACTGGAGCTGGACTCGCGGTAGAGGCGGATGCAGGCGGCCTTGTTGTTGGTGATGTCGTCGGGGTAGCTCAGCGCCGAGTCGTAGTAGGCGTCAGGCCGCACCCACCCGCCGGCGAGATAGAAGTAGGAGGCGCTGGCGATGAGGTAGTAGCGCCCCGCCGGCACGTAGGTCGTGACGTTGACGACGTCGAAGGGGCTGGAGGACGAGTCGTACTTGCAGGTCGAGTTCCAGTCGCAGTAGGTCAGCATCACGGGCTTGGGGTAGGAGCCCGTCTGGCCGATGTTGATGGCGGAGGTCGTGGGGTTGAAGAGCTCCACGTACTCGATGTCGTGGGAGGAGCCGTCCCCGACCGCGGTCACGGTGGAGGCGACGACCTGGCTGACGACGAGGTCGGAGTTGTACCAGGCCGTCCCGGCGACGGTGCCGGTCGCGATGGCCTGCAGGGACAGGTTGACCGAGGCGTTGCCCCCGCGGGCGACCACGGTCGGCGTGGAGACCGCGTCGTAATAGCCCGCCGAGGAGGCGCGCACCGTGTAGGAGCCGTGGTAGACGCCGAAGGAGTAGACGCCGCTCGCGTTCGAGGTCGCCGACCAGCTCGGGTTCTGCTCGACGCTGACCGCGGCGCCGGGCAGGACGCCGCCGCCCGACACGGACACCGTCCCGGAAATGGTGGCGTCCAAGGGGTTGATGTTGGGGTTTTCGAGCAGGTTCTTGAGCGTCCAGCGCTTCCAGGTCCCGTTGTCGTTCCAGACGACGTGGACGGTGATGGACTTCAGGCCCGTGTCGGGGTACGTGTAGGAGAGCTCGGAGACGCTGCCCGACACGATGGCGGCCATCGCGACGTGGGTGTAGCGCGTGAAGCGGATGCCGCCGATGGTGATGGTCTCGGCCGCGTAGGCGCCGGTGTCATAGGCGAGGGCGGGGGAAAACTGCGTGTCATAGGCGGACGCGGTGCTGAGGAGAAGGTCGTAGTAACTGAGGTTCTTGAGCGACTCGATGCGCTCCTGGGCCAGGTTGGTGGCCAGGGTCTGCATCCGGTTGACGACCAGCGCCCGGCTGATGTAGCGAAAGGCGCCGAACAGGCCCAACAGGCCGACGCTCATGACGGCGGCGGCCACCATGAGCTCGACCAGCGTCACTCCCGCGCAGGGGCGGCGCGGCGGCCGGCGGCGGGGAGTTCCCATGAGTCCCGCTAAGTATACCCCGTGAATTCGGCGTCCGCAAGCCGAGGGAATTGCGCTTCCCGCCGGGTTTTGCTATCATCCCGAGACGTTGGAAGAGGTGTCATGTACGCGATCATCGAGACGGGCGGGCGTCAATTTTGGGTCGTTCCGGGCGAGACCGTCAAGGTCGAGAAGCTCGAGGCCGACAAGGGCCAATCGCTGACGTTCAACGCCCTCTGGGCGGTCGGCGACGCTCCGGAAGGCCAGGAACCGGCCTACAGCCGGCAGGCCAAGGTCTCTGCCACCGTCGTCAGGCAGGGCCGCGGACCAAAGATCATCGTCTTCAAGAAGCGCACCAAGAAGGCCTACAAGAAGACGCGCGGCCACCGGCAGTGGCTGACCGAGATCAAGATCGACGGCATCTCCTTCAACTGACATGGCACACACCAAAGCCCAAGGCTCCACCCAGAACGGACGCGACTCCCACGGCCAGCGCCTGGGCGTCAAGCGCTACGGCGGCGAGGCCGTCAAGGCTGGCATGGTCATCGTCCGCCAGCGCGGCACGCGCATCCTGCCCGGCCTCAACGTCGGCCGCGGCAAGGACGACACGCTCTTCGCCAAGATCGACGGCGTGGTCCGCTTCGAGTGGGCGCGCAAGGACAAGAAGCAGGCGTCCGTGCGCCCCTTGAGCGCCGCGAAATAGCCCCCCGGGACGCCCGCCGCGGCCGCCCCGTGAACTTCATCGACAAAGTCCGCGTGCACGTCCGCGCTGGCGACGGCGGGGACGGCTGCCTGTCCTTCCTGCGCGAGAAGTACATGGAGTACGGCGGCCCCAACGGCGGGGACGGCGGGAGGGGCGGGGACGTTTATTTGGAGGCCTCCTCGCGCCTGACCACCCTGATGGACCTGCATTTCCGCCCGCACCTGGAGGCGGGACGCGGCGGCCACGGCAAGGGTTCGACCAAGACCGGCGACGACGGCCGCGACGTGATCGTCCCCGTGCCGGCCGGGACGGTGGTCTGCCGCGGCGGCGCGCTCGTCGCCGACCTCCACAAGGACGGCCAGCGCTGGCGCGCCGCCGAGGGCGGCCGCGGCGGGCGCGGCAACGCGTCCTTCAAGAGCCGCCTCAACACGGCTCCGCGCTTGGCCGAGAAGGGCGCCCCGGGCGAGAAGACCGTGCTCGACCTGGAGCTCAAGCTCCTGGCCGACGTCGGCCTGGTGGGCCTGCCCAACGCGGGCAAGTCCAGCGTCCTGGCCCGGGTCACGGCGGCCAAGCCCAAGATCGCCGACTACCCGTTCACCACGCTGACCCCGAACCTGGGCGTGGCCTACCACAAGCGGGTCGGCTTCGTGATCGCCGACATCCCGGGCCTCATCGAGGGCGCGCACGGCGGCAAGGGCCTGGGCGGCCGGTTCCTGCGCCACGTCGAGCGCACCCGCGTGCTGATCCATCTGGTGGACCCCGCGGGCTTCGGCGGCCGGGACGCGGCCTCCGGCGTCAAGACCATCGAGGACGAGCTCAGGAGCTTCGGCGGCGGGCTGGCGGACAAGCCGCGCGTCCTCGTGGTCAATAAGATGGACCTGCCCGGCGCCGACGAGTTCTTCAAGGCCTTCCGCCGGACCCGCCGCGGCGCCCTGGCCGTCTCGGCGGCGACCGGCGCCGGGCTGGACGCCGTGCTCGACCGCGTGATCGAGGAGCTGGCCAAGCACGACGGTCCCGCGCGCTTCGACGACCGGACCCCCGCCGAGGCCCTGCATAAAGTCGAGCAGGGCTTCTCCATCGAGGCGCTCGGCGGCGGGGTCTTCCTCCTGCGCGGCCGCTTCGTGGAGCGCGCCTCCGCCATGCTCGACGCCGGCCTCCCGGAGGCGGTCCAACGCTATCAGACCACCCTCAAGCGCATCGGCGTGGACCGCGCGCTCAAGAAGGCCGGCGTCCGGGAAGGCGACTGCGTGCGCTGCGGCGGCTTCGAGTTTGAATGGACGGACGCCCCGCCGCGGCGCCTGCCGCGCCGGCGCGACCCCCGCACCCGCATCGGGGTCGGGAAGAAGTGATGGCCGGGACCCTCGGGGACTACCAAGCGCGCCTCGATGATCCGGACAACGCCGCGGGCGCCTACCGCTTCTGCGCGGACCTGGCGGGACGCCACTACGAGAACTTCCCCGTCGCCTCGCGGCTTCTGGCCCGGCGCCTGCGCCGCCACGTCGCCGTCCTCTACGCCTTCGCGCGCATCGCCGACGACATCTCCGACGAGCCCGAGCACGAGGGCGCGCGGCGGGAGCGCCTCCTCGACTGGCGCGCCCAACTCGCCGAGGTCGGCCGTCTCCCCCCGCGCCATCCCGTCTTTCTCGCCCTGGGGCGCACCCTCCAGGAGCTGGATATCCCCAAGCAGCCCTTCGACGACCTCCTGTCCGCCTTCCTGCAGGACGTCGAGAAGCGCCGCTACGCGACCTTCGCCGAGCTGCTCGACTACTGCCGGCGCTCCGCCGACCCCGTGGGCCGCATCGTGCTGATGATCCACGGCCGCCGCGACGCGGAGCTCTTTCGCCTCTCCGACGCGGTCTGCACGGCGCTCCAACTGGCCAACTTCTGGCAGGACGTGTCCGTGGACCTCAGGAAGGACCGCATCTACATCCCGGAGGAGGACTTCGCGGCCCACGGCTACTCCGAGGCGGACCTGCGCATGGGCGTGTGCAACGAACGCTTCAAGAACCTGATGAAGTTCCAGGTCTCGCGCACGCGCGCCCTCTTCGAGGAAGGCCGCGCCCTGCCCGCGCGCCTGCGTTGGCCGCTGTCGCTGGAGATCCGCCTGACCTGGCTGGGCGGAGTCCGGATTCTCAAGCTGATCCGCCGTCTCGACTTCGACACGCTGCGCACGCGCCCCGCGCTGACCAAGCTCGATTGGATCCCGCTGATCGCGCGCGCGCTGGTCGGCGGATGAGCGTCCGCCGCCCCGAAGCCGGCTCGAACTTTCGCCTCGGCTTCCTCCTCCTGCCCCGCGCCAAGCGCGAGGCGCTCTCCGCGATCTACGCCTACTGCCGCCTCATCGACGACGTCGTCGACTCCGGCGAGCTCTCCCGGGACGAGGCGCGCCGCCGTCTCGACTTTTGGCGCGAGGAGATCGAGCGCCTTTACGCGGGCCGGCCCGGCCACGACGCCGCGCGGGCCCTGCTCAAGCCCGTCTCCGACTACGGCCTGCCCAAGGCGGAATTCCTCGAGATGATCCGCGGCTGCGCCCTGGACCTGGAGCAGGCCCGTTACGAGACGGCGCGGGACCTGGAGGACTACATGCGCGGCGTGGCCTCCTCCGTCGGCCTCCTGTGCGTGCGCGTCTTCGGCTGGTCCCACACGCCCGCCGCGCGCATGGAGGAATTCGCGGTCACCTTCGGCTACGCCTTCCAGCTCACCAACATCCTGCGCGACGTCGGCGCGGACCTGGAGATCGGACGCGTGTACCTGCCGCAGGCCGACCTGCGCGAGGCGGGCTACTCGCTTGAGCGCCTGCTCCGGCGGGACGGCGGCCCCGGCTTCCAGGCCGCGATGGAGGCCCAGTACAGGCGCGCCAAGACCTACTACGCGCGGGCGCGCAGCCTGGTGGACTTCCGCGATCGGCCGCGCCTGCTGCCCGCCGAGGTCATGGCCCACGTCTACGAGGGCCTGCTCGAGGAGATCAAGTCGCGCGCCTTCCCCGTGCTCTTCGAGAGGACGCGCCTGCCCGCCCATCGCAAGCTGGCCCTCGTCTGGAAGGCCTGGCTGTACTGCCATGGCCTCTGACGTCCTGGTCCTGGGCGGGGGGTTCGCGGGGCTTTCCTGCGCGGCGGCCCTCGCCGACAAGGGCGCCAAAGTCCTTCTCCTCGACAAGAAGCCGCATCTCGGCGGGCGCGCCTTCTCCTTCCCGGACCAGGAGCTCGGCGCCGTGGACAACGGCCAGCACCTCTTCATGGGCTGCTACGCCGCCACGCGCCGCTTCCTGCGCCTGATCGGCGCCGAGGAAAACCTGGACGTGTCTGAGGAAATCGCCGTGGACTACGCCGAGCCCGGCGGCCGGCGCGACCGCCTGGCCTGTCCCGCCTGGCTGCCGGCACCGCTCCATCTCGCCGCGGGACTTCTCGGTCTGAAGGGCGTCTGCTGGCGCGACAAGGCGGCGCTCCTTGCCTTCGATCAAGCGCTCAGGGCTCTCAAGACCGGCGCCGTCCCCGACGCGGTCGAGGCGATGACCGCGCGCCGGTGGCTGACGTCCTTGGGCCTCTCCAGCAATTTCCAGGCGCGCTTCTTCGATCCCCTCGTCATCGGCGCGCTCAACGAGCGGCCCGAGATCGCCTCGGCCGCGGGCTTGGTCCAGGTCCTGCGCGCGATTTTCTCCAGCCGCGAGGCCTCGCGCTTCGGCCTGTCGCGCGTCGGCCTATCCGAGCTTTATGTCGATGCCGCGAAAAACTCCATCGAAAAACGCGGCGGCCGCATCATCCCGTCGGCCAAAGCGGCGGCCTTGATCGAGGATGGTCAATGCGTGCGCGGCGCGGTCAGCGATCGCGGCGAACGCTTCCCGGCGCAAACCGTCGTCTCGACTTTGCCCCCCTGGGATTTAAGCCGGCTGGAATTGCCCGCCGCCCTGCGCGGCCCCTGGGAGACGCTGGCCCCCGCGCCCATCGTCGGCGCGACGCTGCGCCTCGACCGCCCCGTGATGCGCGAGCGCTTCATCGGCCTGCTCGGCGCCGAGACCCATTGGGTGTTCAACAAATCCCGGATCCACGGCTTGAGCGGCGACGGTCAAATTCTATCGGTCGTGATCTCCGGCGCCCACGACCAGATCGCCTATTCCCCCCGCGCGATTCTCGACGCCATGCTTCGCGACCTCTCGGCCTGTCTGCCGGACTTCGCGAAGGCCAACGTGACGGCCTGGAAAGTGATCAAGGAGCCCTTCGCCACCATTTCCCCCGCCCCCGGCGCCGAGGCCAAGCGCCCGGAACCCGGCTCCGGCATGCCCGGCTTCCTCTTCGCCGGCGACTGGACCCGCACCGGCCTGCCCGCGACCATCGAGAGCGCCTGCGTCTCGGGCTTCGCCGCCGCCCGAAGGATCGCGGCCTAGGTGTTATGAACCATTCCTCAGCACACCTGTGCCGCGTCCGCAGGATCGCGGCCTAATTCAAGGAGGCCAGGGGCTCCAGTTTCCAGACGCTGTAGCCGGTGCCTTGGGTGATCGGGTTGTAGATGTAGCTCTGCGCGTACCAGACATTGACGGCTTTGCCGGAGGCAAGCCAATCCTGCGCGCACTTGTAAATCCCCTCATCGGAAACCGACATCTCCTCGAACTGATTCCCCGCGCCGCCGACCTGCAGCATGAGCTCGAAGGACTTGACCGCCACCCCCTTGCGGCTGGCTTTCACGATGCGCGCCATGCGAAACCCCTTGGAATTGCCGCCCTTCATGTCGATTTGACAGGCCTCCTTGGGAGCGAACTCCGGGTTGACCGGGCTGATCTCCTGGAATTCATAATCGGTGTCGGCCGCGAGAGGATTTTTCAGGTTGTGCTGCCGGTATCGGATGAACACGTACTGCCCGGCCAAAGCCTGGATCTCCTCGGCCCGGCCCTTGTCGGCGCTGAACTTCCAAGGATTGATCAATTGCTTGACGACCTTGGTATTGCCCTTCTCGTCCTCTACTGTTTTTTCTTTATAGGCGGTCGCGGAGTCATTGCCCAGGAGCAGTTCGCCTTCGCCTGACACCCAGTTCGGCCCCCCTTGAATTTGTCTGGAATGCCCCCTATACTCTGGGCCTCACAGCTTCTTGTGGCCATAGGGACCCTCCGCCGTAAGATTCGCGTCCGCCCGCGGCTTCTGCGCGCCGGCGCGGTCACGGCCATGCTCCTGGCGGCGGGCGCCGAGCTCGGCTCCGAGAACATCACCCTCACCACCTATTATCCCGCCCCATCGGGAATCTACACGCGGATGATCACGACCGGCGACACCTACCTGGCGCGCGACGGCGGCGCGGTCGGGATCAAAACCTCCGCCCCGGCCGCGGGATACGCGTTGGACGTCAACGGAAAAATCCACGCCGCGACCGACGTCTGCACGGACGCGAGCGGGGGCAAATGCCTCTCCGCGATGCCCAGCCCGGTCCGAGTCCTTTCGGGCCACGGGGTGAGCCCCGGCGCGCCCGCCAATTGCAGCGGCACCTTCCAAGGGGGGCTGTGCAGCGGGCTTTGGTTCCAAGACATCGTTTTCTCTCAACCCTTCACGTCAACGCCCCATGTCCTGGTGACGCCGGAAAATATCTCCAATCAAGGCGGGTGCGTCGGCGGCGCCACCGACAAGGTTGTGGCCTATCCCGCCAACATGACCAGAACGGGCTTCCGCTTGTACGTCGGGGGCTCGCCCGACGCCGGGAGCTGCGGCGCCTGGAACGGCTGGTCCTCCATGGGCTCGGCCGGCTGGATCGCCGTCGGCAGCTAGGCCGCGATCCTTCGGGCTCGGCACAGATGCGGCGGCTGAACGCCTACTAGCATCTAGGCCTCGACCCTTCGGGCTCGGCACAGATGCGCTGAGGAAAGGCTCATAGCATCTAGCAGTCGCCGTCGAGGGAGCGGGCCTTGCGGCGGCAGAGGAGCCACCAGCCCGCGGCGCCGACCGCGGCGGCCGCCAGGCGGGTGGGCGTCGCTCCCCGGCACAGGCACAGGCCCAACGCGATCAGGGAGACCAGGAGAAGAGGCCAGCGCAGGCGCTCCAGGCGCATCGAATCGCCTACAAAGCGTCGGCGTCCGAGGACTTGGCGGCTCCGTCGGGGCAAGAGCCGTCGGCGGCGCAGGCGCGGGAGTCCGGAGCCGGCGCGACGGGGGCCCCGCCCTTCCGGGGCTTGGCGCCCGGCTTGGAGCGTCTCAGGGGATTGCCGCGGGCGTCGAAGCGGTAGTGATGTTCCGCGCCCTCGCTGAGCACGCGGGACTTGTAGCGGGACTCGCGGACCCGGGCCTTCGCGCGCGCTCTCTTGGCCGCGGGACGCCGGCGCGCCTTGCGCGGGACCTTGGCCGCGGCCTTGACGGCGGGCGGCGCGGGGCGCGCCGCGGGAGCGGGCGGCGCGGGCGAGGCGGGGGCCGGCGCGGCCGGCGGAGCGGTCTCGTCGGCAGCCGCGTCCTCCGCCGGCGGGGCCGGCGCGTCGGAGGCGGGCACGGCGTCGGCGGCCTCGCCTTCTTCCTGCGCGTGGAGAGGAAGCGTCGTCGACGCCAGAAGAGCGAAGGCCAGTGCCAGACGCGGGAATCTCATCATGCGTCTAGGCCTCGACCCTTCGGGCTCGGCACAGATGCGGCGGCTGAAAGCCTACTAGCATCTAGGCCTCGACCCTTCGGGCTCGGCACAGATGCGCTGAGGAAAGGCTCATAGCATCTAGTATAGCCCTCCAGCGCCGTTCTTTCAACCGGCGGGCCCGTCGAAGAGAAACTGCTTGAGGCAGTAGACGCTGCCGCCGGACTTGATGAATTCCGAGGTGTCCACCTCGCAGACGCCCAGGCCCAGGGCGAGCATGTGGTTGGCGACGGAGGTCGCGCCTTTCTGCAGGATCGCGGTCTTGGAGCGTACGACCGCGGCGTTGCAGGCCATGCGCGCGCCCGCGTCGGCCTCGCCGACGGTGACGACGATGGGGACGATCTTGAGGATGAGCTCCAGGCTGGCCGCGTCGAAGGCCGACGGATAGATGAGCACCGCCTCGGGCGTGAGCGGGCAGAAGCAGGTGTCGAGGTGATAGAAGCGCTCGTTGACCAGCTTGAGAAGGACGACGGGCGTCTGGAACGCGTCGGCGACCCGCTCGAACACCTCCGGGTCGCTGCGGAAGCCGTGGCCGCCCCAGAGCAGGCGCCGCCCGGGGTGCCAGACCGCGTCGCCCGAGCCCTCGAAGGTCTCGTGCCCGCCCGCCTTGAACCGCATCACGCGGTAGCCGCGGGCCGCGTACCAGGCCTCGAAGGACTCGACCTCGCGGCGGCGCGAGGAGTGCCGCATCGCCGACAGCAGGGCGACCTTTTGGCCGTCGGGACGCGTGCCGGCCAGGGACTGGTTGGCGCAGAAGACCATGTCCTCGAGGCCCGGCGCCGGGTCGATGAGGGAGACCGGGCAGCCGGCCGCGTCGAAGGCCTCCTTGAGGTGGTTCCACTGGGCGCGGGCTCTCTCGCGATCCACGGCTCCGACCTGGCCCGCCATGTAGGGATTCTTGACCGCGAGCACTTGGTAGTGGTCCGGCGGGCACATCAGCACGCCCGAGGGCTGGTCCATGGCCGGACAGCTCTTGAGCGAGAAACCCTTGAGCTCGTGGACGCTGCGGTAGATCTTGACGCTCACGTGAAAACCTCCTCGACGAGGCGCCCGGCGCGTTCGCCGCCGTCCTCTCCCTGCCGCCACGCCCACGCCTCCCGCGGCTCCACGCTGGGCGGGTCGACGCGGTGGACGAACGGCAGGAACACGATCGGCCGGCGGGGCGCGACGCGGCCCGCCAGGAATCGAAAGAAGCGCCGCCGTCGCGGCGTCTCGCGCGCCAAATCCTTCTCCAAATCCGCGAGCAACGCCGGCCGCTCCTTCCCCGGGACCGCAAGGCATTCCAGCGCCGCGGCCGCGACCTCCCGCGGCGCGGCGCCCGCCAGGCCGGCGGCGCCGGCCATGAGCCAGGCCTCCAGCAAAAGCCCCGGGCGCGAAGGCCGGGGCAAGGCGGGATCGGCGTTTTCAAAGAAGCGGCGGAACGTCGGATGGGAGCCCAGGCGAGCCCGCGCCTCGGCGGGCCGCAAGGGGCTGGCGCCGCGGACGGCCCGCGCCCACTCGCGCGCGGCATAGAGCACGCGCGCCGTCCCGGGCACGCCGCCCGCCAGCGCCAGCGCCGCCTCGCCGCCGGCGCACAGGAGCCGCGAGAACCGCCAAGGCAGGGCGGGCCACGCCCGGAGCCCGCCGCCACCCAAGGACAAGCGATCGAAACCCAAATGGGAGGCGCTCATGTAGGCGGCGTAAACGCCCTCTTCAAACAGCGAAGCCGTATCCAATGCAAATGAGTCCACGGCCACGAGCAGGCGCGGCCGGCAGGAGCGGCCGCGGACCGCGCGCAAAGCCAACGTGGCGTGCCGGACGAGCTCGAAATTCAGGAACCCCAGCTCCTCGCTCACCGGCGCGTGGGAGACGAGGGCGAGGAGCGCGGGAGATGCCCCCGTTTCGGCCTCGACGCGGCGCGCCAGCTCCTTGGCGCGAATGATCTCCGGCCGCGCGGCGTCGAACGGGACATGGCGGGGCGCGGCCAGGCGGCGATAGAGGAAGTCATGCCAGGCCAGCGCTGCCTCGGCCGGCGCCAGCGCCGCCAACCCCGCGATCGCCATGCCCAGCAGGCGCGCCGGCGGCTCCACCCAGCGCCGCCGCGCGACGCTCTTGAAGGGAAGTCTCTCGCCCGACCGCGCAGTCTCGATCTCCCGCGCCCGCGTCACCACGCGCATCAAGTCCTGCGCCGTCCCCGTCCGCGGCGTCGCATCGACGTACACGGGCGGATTCTACATAAATCCTCAAAAGCGATATGCTCCCCCGGCCGTTACAGACCCCCCCGCATCGAATTTGATACCCTCTCTCTCGTGAACGTTTCCTTCCTGCTGGCCGCGCTGTGCGTCGGGGCCGGCGCCCAAACTCGGAGCCCGGAGAAGGGCTATGTGGTGCGCGCGGAGGCGGGAACCGTGTGGCTGGACTTGACCGCCGCCGACGGCGCGGCGCCGGGGCGCAGCTTCGAGGTGTATTCGGAGGGCGCGGAACTCAAGCATCCCGTCACCGGCGCCAGCCTCGGGCGCGTGCGGGACGCGGCCGCCGAGGGGACGATCCGGGAGGTCCAGGATAAATTTTCAACGGGCGTTTTGACCGGGAACGGCCGGGCCAAGGCCGGGCAGCGCGCGCGGCTGACGGCGCCGGCGGCGGCCGCCCCCCCCGCCGCCTCCGCGCCGGCGCAGGCGGGCGCCTCGGCCGAGCCCGGGCGGCGCGCGGCCAGGACGCGCGGGGCGACGCTGAACTACGCAGCGGTGGGGATGGCCGCGGGCGACTTCGCGGGGACGGGGACGCCGCAGATCGCGGTCGCGGCCGAGGACGCGGTCCGGCTCTACGCCTATCCCGCGACCGACGCCCGGGTCCTGGCCGAGGCGGCCCTAGGCGGGACGGGCTCGCGCATCCTGAGCCTGGAGGCCGCGGACCTGGACGGCGACGGAAAGGCGGAGCTCTTCGCGTCCCTCTACGATCAGGGCTTCCGCCGCTTCGAGACCCGCGTGCTCAAGCTCGACGGCGGACGCTGGGCCGCGGCCGCGGAACTCCCCTTCCTCGTGCGCGTCCACCAGGATCCCGCGGGCGCGCGGGTCCTGGCCTCCCAGCAGATCCTGGACGACCGGACCTTCCCCCTCGGGACGATCTACCCGGTCGCCTACAGGAACGGACGCTACATCCAGGACCGGCCCGCGATCCGCCACCCGCGCGCGGATTGGATCTACGGCTTCACCACGGCCGGCGTGAGCAAGGACGACCCCGCCGTGATCCTGCTCACCTCGGTCCACGCCCTGCGCGCGCAGTTCGCCAAAAGCTCCTGGCGCTCGCCCGACGAGGACTACGGCCAGACCCCGGTGCGCGTGCGCTGGAACGACCGCCTTCTCGAGTTCAATCCGCCCATGCCCGCGGCCTACGGCCCCGCCGGCTTCGAGGCGCTCTTCGCGGCGCGCAACTTCGCGGCCCTGGGCGGACTGGCCAGCCCGTTCGGCGTCTTCAACCGCGGCGAGGTCGCGCGCAAGCGCTGGAACGGCCTCGCTTTCGAGACGGAGTGGTCGGCGGAGCTGCCGGGCTGCGTCCAGGGGCTGGCGATCGTCTCGACGGCGCCCGGCCGGCGCGAGCTCGCGGCCGTGGTGCGCGGCGCCGCCGAAAAGTCCTCGATCTGGACTTTCGATTTTTAGAGTTGGCGCCGTGACCGCTCTCCTCCTCGCGCTGGCGCTGGTCCCCGCCGGGGCGCGGGATTGGACGCGGCCGGTCGGGGGGAGGAAGCCCTACGGCGTGCTCGTGCTCGGCTACGGCCTGAGCTCCAATTGGCGCAGCCAGGAGCCGTCCTTGCGCGCCGCGCTCAAGACCGTCCCGGTCGAGACCGTGGACGCCGAGTACCGGGGCGCGGCCGACGGCACGGCAATCCAGCGCGCGCTCGACCGGCTCGCCGGCCGCGGCCCGGCCAAGATCGTGGCCGTGCCGCTGGAGACCGTCTCCGGGTCACCGCGGCTGGAGCAGACGCGCTACCTCTTCGGCCTGCGCGCCGAGCCCATCGCCGACGTCCCCGATCCCGGCCGACGCGAGCCCGCGGGGCCGCGCCCCCCCCGTCCGCCGAGGCTGGTCCTGCCGCCGGAGACCCCCGGCCCGCGCCGCCTGCGCAGCCGCGTTCCGCTGGTGCTGGCCGAGGAGCTGGCCGCCGCGCCGGCTCTCGTCGAGATCCTGGCCGGCCGCGCCCGCGCCCTCTCGCGCAACCCGGCGCGCGACGCCGTGGTCCTGGCGGGCGTGGCGCCCCGCTCCGACGCGGCCCTGACGGGCTGGCTGGCCGCCGCGCGGGCGACGGCGGAGCAGGTCCGGGCCCGCGGCGGCTTTCGCGAGGCCGCGGCCGTGGGCGTTCGCGACGGCGTGCGCCCGGCCCAGCGCAGCCGCGACGCCGACGCCCTGCGCGCGGCCGTGCGGACGCTGGCCGCCCGAGGCGGCGTCGTGATCGTGCCGCTCGACGCCGACGGCGCGCGGACCGAGCGGCTCCTGCGCCGGGCCCTGCCCGACGCGATCTACCGCTGGGACGGCCGCGGAGCCGTCGGGGACCGCCGCCTGGCGGAATGGATCAAATCGGCGGCCGCGGCCGCCGCGGCGCGGCCGGACGAAAGGAGGCGAGAATGACCGAAAACTCTCTTGAAACGATCAAAGTCCTCGATAAGGGCTTCGTGCGCCTGGTCGAGACCATGGGAGGCGACCAGGGCGTGGTGGACGCCGCCCGCGTCTCCTATGGGGGAACGTCCAAAGGCGCGGAGGCCGACCGCAAGCTCATCGGCTACCTCTTGAGCCACTCGCATATGACGCCCTTCGAGCACGCGGTGTTCAAGTTCCACGTCGCCGCGCCCATCTTCGTGGCGCGGCAGTGGTTCCGCCACCGCTTCGCGGCCTACAACGAGGTCTCCTTCCGCTACACCGAGGTCAAGGACGACTTCTACATGCCCGCGGTCTGGCGCGCGCAGGACCGGAAGAACAAGCAGGGCTCGGTGGCCGCGCCGGCTCTGGATCAGGCCGCGCTGCACGGCCTCTTCAAGACCCAGGTCGAGGCCGCGCACGCGGCCTACAAGGCGATGCTCGGGCAGGGCGTGGCGCGCGAGATGGCGCGCATGGTCCTGCCCGTCAACCTCTACACCGAGTTTTACTGGACCGTCAACGCGCGCAGCCTGATGAACTTCGTGGCCCTGCGCGCCGACGTCCATGCCCAGTGGGAGATCCAGCGGTACGGCGAGGCCATGGCCCGCGTCTTCAAGGAGCGCATGCCCTGGACCTACGAGGCCTTCCTGCGCCACGGCTGGAAAGGCGAGAACGCCGCCATCGCGGCCGAGCGCGCCGCCCTGCCCGTCCCGCAAGCCGCGGCGAAATAGAGCCCATGTCCCGCCTCGGCCGGCCGGCCGCCGTCGCGCCCACCCAGCGCGTCCTGGCCGTCGTCCTGGCGGGCGGCAAGGGCGAGCGCCTGCACCCGCTCACGCACGACCGCTCCAAGCCCGCCGTGCCCTTCGGCGGCAAGTACCGGATCATCGACTTCGTGCTGTCGAACTTCGTCAACTCCGGCATCCAGTCGATCTACGTCCTGGTGCAGTACATGTCCCAGAGCCTCATCGAGTACCTGCGCGCCAACTGGCGCACCGTGGGCCTCACGCGCGATCAGTTCATCACCGTCGTGCCGCCGCAGATGCGCCTGGGCACCATGTGGTACCGCGGCACGGCCGACGCGGTGCGCCAGAACCTCAACCTCATCCACGACTTCGACCCCGACCTGGTCGCGGTCTTCGGCGCCGACCACGTCTACCGCATGGACATCGGCCAGATGATCCGCTGGCACGTCGAGCGCGGCGCCGAGGCGACCATCGCGACCACCCCCGTCCCGCTCAAGGCCGCGTCGTCCTTCGGCCTGCTGGAGACCGACGCGCGGGGCCGCGTCCTCGGCTTCGTGGAGAAGCCCTCCGACCCCAAGGCCATGCGGGGCGACCCGCGCCGCGCGCGGGCCTCGATGGGCAACTACCTCCTCAACAAGGACCTCCTGGTCGACCTGCTCACGCGCCGCTACAAGGGCGAGGGCGAGCTCGACTTCGGCCGGCACGTCCTGCCCGCCCTCCACAAGTCGCACGGCCTCTACGCCTACGATTTCTCCTCCAGCGTCCTGCCGGGCGCCAAGACCTACGAGGAGCCGGCCTACTGGCGCGACGTGGGGACCATCGCCAGCTTCCACCAGGCCAACATGGACATCCTCGGCGCGCGGCCCAAGCTCAACCTCAACAACCGCCGCTGGTTCATCCACTCCGGCCGCTACGACGGTCCGCCGGCCAAGATCCTGGGGGGCCGCCTGCGCAACTGCATCGTCAGCGACGGCTGCCTGGTGCGCGGCGCGACGATCCGCAACTCCATCCTCGGCCGCGGCGTCCACGTCCACGAGGGCGCGCTCATCGAGGACTCCATCGTCATGGACTTCTGCAAGGTCCGCGCCGGGGCCCGCCTGCGCCGCGCCGTCGTGGACCGCTTCAACGAGATCCCCGCCGGCGCGCGCCTGGGCTTCGACCGCGGCGAGGACGCCCGGCGCTGGTTCGTCGATCCGACGGGCATCGTCGTCGTGCCCCGCGGCAAGACCCTCGTCACGCGCTGATGCGCGCCCTGCGCGAGCTGCGCCAGTCCCCGCGGGAGCTGCGCGCCCTCTTCTGGGCCCATCTCATCAACCGGATGGGAACCATGGCTCTGCCCTTCCTGGCCCTCTACCTGACCCAGCGGCGCGGCTTCACCGTGTCCCAGGCCGGCACGGTCCTGGGCGCCTACGGCGCGGGCGCTCTCGCCGCCGGCCCCTTGAGCGGCTGGCTCTGCGACCGCTGGGGCGCGGCCCCCCTGATGACCGCCTCCCTGTGCGCGTCCGGAGCCGTCGTGCTGCTCTACCCGCTGGCCGCCTCCCCGTTCGCCGTCCTCCTGCTCACGCCGGCCTGGGCCCTGGCCGCCCATCTCTTCGGGCCCGCGGGCCTGTCCGTGACGAGCGAACTGGCGCCCCCGGCCAGGCGCAAGACCGCCTTCTCGCTCAACCGCCTGGCCATCAACTTGGGGATGAGCGTCGGCCCCGTCGTCGGGGGCCTCCTGGCCCAGTGGTCCTTCGCGGCGCTCTTCGCGGTGGACGGCTTGACGAGCCTGCTGGCGGGCGCCTTCCTCTGGCGGGCGCTGCGCGGACGCGCCCGCGCCGGAGCGGCCCCCGGGCCCGCGCACTCCATCGCCGCGTCCCTGCGGGGCGCGGCGGGAGACCCGCGCCTGCGCTATTTTCTTCTCGCCCTCATCCCGGCGGCCATGGTCTTCTTTCAGCACGAATCCACCCTGCCCCTCTTCCTCGTGCGCGACCTGGGCTTCTCCACGCGGGCCTACGGGCTCCTGTTCGTGGTCAACACCGCGCTCATCATCTTCATCGAGATGCCCCTCAACCTCAAGACCGCCCATTGGCCGCACGGCCGGGCCCTGGCCCTCGGAGCCGCCCTCTTCGCCGCGGGGTTCGGAGCCCTGGCCTTCGTCCGCGGGCCCTGGGCCGTCGCCGCAACCGTCGCGGTCTGGACCTTCGGCGAGATGATCCTGCTTCCCAGCGCCTCCAACTACGTCGCCGACATCGCCCCCGCCGCCCGACGCGGCAGCTACATGGGCCTCTACAGCGCCGCCTTCAGCCTCGCCCTGCTCCTCGGCCCCCTGCTCGGCGCCCATCTCCTGGACGCTTTCGGCGCGGCGGCCCTGTGGGCGTCCTGCTTGGCCGGCGCGCTGCTCTCCGCCGCCTTGTTCCTCCGCGTTTCCTGACCCTGATCCGCCCTTGACAACGCAAGGGGTCTCCCCCATACTTCCTGGGAGCCGCGCCGTCCCGGGAGGAACGCATGAAATCCGCCGCCCTGCTCGCCCTGCTGCTGTCCTGTCTCGCAGCCCTCTCGCACGCAACGTTCAATTGCAGAAACTCAGCGGAGGACGCCGTCTGGCCGGCTCTCAAAGACCTGCCGCAAGCCAGCGGCAACTGCTCAGCCGCGGACCAGAACCTGCAGACCTTGAGCGACTTTTTTGAGACACAGTCCGCCGGGACATGCGCCCCGCTGAAGGGCTACATGGCGCATTTTCTGCCAACGCAGGAGAACCAGGCCAAAAGCGAGATTGAAAAAGCGCAACTGCCGGGCCAGGCTTCCGCCGGCGGCGACGCCGAGAATCTGGTCGCCTACCGCTACACGAAGGTTTGGGACGCGCCCTGCTCCGCCGCTGCAGGAAGCCCCGAGCTTCCGTGGGCTGAGCTGCGCCGGAAGGCGGGGTGGTGCGCCCAAGACGCCCGGACGCCGATCATCCGCCAGGGCAAAGACGACTACGATAAAATCGTCTGCGTCATGCGGGAATTGGGCTATCGGCATGACCAGGTGAAGGCATACCGACTCATCATCGGGAACATAGTGGCCGCGCAAAAAGCGGCCAAGCCGGAGCAGCCCCAGTTCTATCATCCGGAACTTCTCAGACTACGACTCGCTGAAATGCGCCGGCAGGTCGAAGAGTTCTGGAATGTATTTAAGACCCACGTAGGCACGCCAACAGATTCCGGAATAAATCTCCTGGCCGACAGCGCAGCGCGCTTGAAACATCTCGACATGGCAGACAGAGCGGCATCGGACAATTTCTACACAATCACGCTGAAGAATTGGGGCCGCGAGGTCAATCAATACTGGAACGTCGACATTCCGGCCATGCTGCCGCAGCGTCCCAGGGCCGTGGCGGAACGGGAGCAAGCGCTGCTGAAGAACCTCAAGAAACGCATAAACTCATCCGCGCCTGTGTACGGAGGCACCGCGGACTCCATCGGCAATCGACCGACCACCATAGACAAGTAGCGACGAAAACCGATCAAGGCCCGTCCTCCGCTTGAGACTCCCTCCGCTCCGCGGCGAACCCGCGCCGCAACGCGGCAAGTTCCTCGCGGATTTCGAGGGCCTGCTCGAAAGTCAATAGCCGGGGATTTGCCTTCTCCCAGTCATTGAACCGCTTGAGGCGCTTCATATAACGCGCCCATTCGTTCATGATGGACGTTCTCCCGTGAACGTCCTGATTATATAGGTTAAAATGACGCGGGGATGACCACGAAAAACATACGCCTCAACGACCATCAGGAGGCGGTGCGCCTGCTGGGGCACCAGGACGCGCGGCTGAGGGAGCTGGAGCGGGACTTCGGGGTCGAAATCCTCCTGCGCCAGGAGGGAGACAGCGGGGAAATCGTCTTGATCGTGCGCGGATCGGCGGCGCGCGCGGAGAAGGCCGCGCGGCGCCTGCGCGAGGAGCTCGACGCCCTGCGCCGCCGGGCCGCGCCCGCGGCCGAGCCGCGCGGCCTGGAACCGCTCAACCTGGACGCGCCCAGCCTGCCCGAGGACGGCCTCTTTCGCTCGCACCAGGGCCGCGTGATCCGGCCCCGCTCGCCCAACCAGCGCCGCTACGTCGAGGCCGTCGCCGCGCACGACCTCACCTTCGGCGTGGGCCCGGCGGGGACGGGTAAGACGTACCTGGCGGTGGCCTGCGCCCTGCGGGCGCTGGAGTCGCGCCGCGCCGCGAAAGTGATCCTCTCGCGCCCCGTCATGGAGGCGGGCGAGCGCCTGGGCTTCCTGCCCGGCGACCTCATCGAGAAGGTCAACCCCTACCTGCGCCCGCTTTACGACGCCTTCTACTCGCTGCTGGGGCCCGAGCGCTTCCGCTCCTGGCGCGATGACGAGGTGGTCGAGATCGTGCCGCTGGCCTACATGCGCGGGCGCACCTTCGAGGACGCCTTCATGATCCTCGACGAGGCGCAGAACACCACCCCCGAGCAGATGAAGATGTTCCTGACCCGCATGGGCCCGGGTTCCAAGGCCGTGGTGACCGGAGACCTCACGCAGAGCGACCTGCCCAGCCGCGTCCCATCGGGGCTGACGCGCGCGCTGGAGGTGCTCAAGGGCGTCGAGGGCGTGGCGGTCGCGCATCTGGCCGAGGGCGACGTCGTGCGACATCCCCTGGTCAAGCGCCTCATCCGCGCCTACGACCGATGGGACGCCGAGGACTGACCGTCCGCGTCGCGGGACTGTCCCGCCTGCCCCCCTCGGCGCGCAGGCCCCGCCTCTTTGAGGCCGCCGTGCGCCGCGCCTTCGCGCGGACGCAGGCCCAGGGCGAGGTTTCCGTCGTGTTCCAGACGCGCCAACAGATGCGCCGGCTGAATCTCGAGTTCCTGGGTCACGACTGGGACACGGACGTCCTTGCCTTTCGCCACGAAATGATCGCCGCTGCGCCGACGACGGAGCAGGGGTTCGGCGATATTTATGTCTCCGGCTTCCTGGCGCGGATCCAGGCCGCCGGCCAGGGCCACTCCGTCCTGCGCGAGGCCCTGATCCTCGCCGCGCACGGCGCCCTGCATCTGCTCGGCCACGACGACGCCGCGCCCCGGGCCCAGGCGCGCATGTTCCGGCTCCAGGATGAGATACTGGCCGGGCTGGGGAAGGCCGCGCGGTGACCGCGGCCCTGCTGCTGGCCGCGGCCCTAGGCGCTACAAGGCTTTCCTCCGCGGCGCCCGTGCCGAGCCCGAAGGGTCGAGGCCCGGCTCCCGCGGCGGCGGGACCCCGCCTGTCGGTCGAGTCGCGCGCGGTCAGGCCCGGAGAAGTCCTGCTCGTCGTCGTCGAGGGCGCCGACCCCGTCGCGCCGCCCTCGGCCTCCCTGCGCGGCAAGGACCTGAGCTTCTTTCCCGGCGCCTCGACGGGCACCTGGCTGGCCCTCGCGGCCCTCGATCTCGACGCCTCGACGGGCCCCGCGCGGCTGGAGGCGGTCCTGCGCGACCCCGCCGGACGCGCGGCGCGGACGCAAAAGACCCTCTTCGTGCGCGCGGCGCGCTTCCCCATCGAGGCGCTCAGCGTCCCCGAGGGCTACGTCACGCTGCCGAAATCCGACCTGGAGCGCGCCGAGAGCGAGGCGGCCGCCCTGCACCGCCTGTTCGCGCGGCCGCAGGCCCCGCGCCTCTTCGAGGGCGCCTTCGCGCCGCCCATCCCCGGAGCCGCCGCGGCCTCCGGCTTCGGCCGGCGGCGCGTCTTCAACGGCCAGCCGCGCGCGCCCCACTCGGGCGCGGACCTGCGCGCCAAGACGGGCGCGCCCGTGCGCGCGCCGGCGGCGGGACGGGCGGCCCTGGCGGGAACCCTGTTCTTCTCGGGCAAGACCGTGGTGCTCGACCACGGCCTGGGCCTGACCACGCTCTACGCGCACCTCTCGCGCATCCTGGTCCAGCCCGGCGATCCGATCCGCAAGGGCCAGCTCATCGGCCGGGTCGGCGCGACGGGCCGCGTCACCGGACCGCACCTCCACTGGGCGCTCAAGCTCGGCGAGGCGCGCGTCGACCCGTACTCCCTCCTCGCGCTCGACCTCGACGCCAGGCTCAAGCCCCGCCCCGAGGACCCCCTCGCCCGCTCGCCGGCCTGCGCGCGGGCCGATCTCCCCCCCGCGCCCCCCTGGGGACGCGCCGCCGGCGGCCTGCGCGCGCGCGTGCGCCCCCTCAAGCCCGCCTACGCGCCTGGGGAGACGGTGACCTTGCTCGTCGAGATCCAGAACGCCGGCGGGCGCAGCGCCTTCCTGGACTTCGTGCGCGATCCCGGCGCGCGCGGCGCGGTCCTGGGCTTCAACCGCGCCCCCGAGCCGTTCTCCCAACTCGCCTCCAGCGCGACCGCACGACTGGTCACGGAGCAGGTGAAGATCCCCCCGAACAAGACGCTGTGCTTCGAGCAGGACCGCGACGCGGCCGGCCCGCTGCTGGCCGCCGCAACGACGAGCTACGCGCTCCAATACGCGACCGACTTCCTGTACTCCACCTCGACCGTGCGCGCCGGCGTCTGGCGCGGCCGCCTGGCCGCGCCCCCCGCCGAGGTCGTCGTCTCCAGCGCCGCGAAATAGCGCTTCGCGCTCGGGCTCGACTGAAGTAACCTATAATCTGAAAGTGAAGACCGAGGCGATCCCGTTCGCCGAGATCGAGCGCAAGTGGCAGGGGCGCTGGGAGGCCGAGGGCGCGTTCAAGGCGCCGCGCGTCCCGCGCCCGGGCAGGAAGTTCTACTGCCTGGACATGTTCCCCTATCCCTCCGCGGCGGGGCTGCACGTCGGCCACCCCGAAGGCTACACCGCCACCGACATCCTCTGCCGCTACAAGCGCATGCGCGGCTTCGACGTCCTGCACCCGATGGGCTGGGACGCCTTCGGCCTGCCCGCCGAGAACTTCGCCATCGCCACGGGCGCGCACCCGGCCAAGGTCACGCGCGACAACGTCGCCAACTTCAAGCGTCAGATCCAGGCGCTGGGCTTCTCCTACGACTGGGACCGCGAGCTCGACACCACGGACCCCGGTTACTACCGTTGGACGCAATGGATTTTCCTCCAGCTCTTCAAGAAGGGCCTCGCCTACGAGGCGACCTTGCCCATCAACTGGTGCCCTTCGTGCAAGACCGGGCTGGCGAACGAGGAAGTGCATGACGGCGCCTGCGAGCGCTGCGCAACCAAGGTCGAGCGCAAGAATCTGCGCCAGTGGGCGCTCAAGATCACGGCCTACGCGGACCGCCTCGAAAAGGATCTCGAGGGCCTGGATTGGCCCGAGTCCACGCTCGCGATGCAGAGGCACTGGATCGGCCGCTCCGAGGGCGCCGAGGTCGTTTTCCGGACCGAGGCCGGCGGCGAGTTCAAGGTCTTCACCACGCGCCCCGACACGTTATTCGGCGCGACGTACATGATTCTCGCCCCTGAGCATCCCTTAGTCGCGCCGCTGACGGCGCTCTCTCAAAAATCCTCGGTCGAAGCGTATTTGATCGCCGCGCGGTCTAAATCTGATTTGGAGCGCGCTGAGCTGCAAAAAGGGAAAACCGGGGTCTTCACGGGAGGCTATGCCGTCAACCCCGTCAATGGAAAGAAAATCCCGGTCTGGATCGCGGACTATGTTTTGGCCTCCTACGGCACGGGCGCCATCATGGCCGTGCCTGCCCACGACCAGCGCGACTTCGAGTTCGCCCGCAAATACAAGCTGCCGATCGTTCCCGTCGTCGCCCCCCCCGCCGGGGCCGCGATCGAGCCGAATCATGCCTATGACGGCGATGGGACGGCGATCAATTCGAGCTTTTTGGACGGTTTGTCCACGCCCGCGGCCAAGAAAAAAATTGTTTCCTGGCTGAAATCCAAAAAACTCGGCCGCGGTGCAGTCCACTACAAGCTCCGGGACTGGCTCTTCTCGCGCCAGCGCTACTGGGGCGAGCCCATCCCCATCGTCCATTGCGCGGCCTGCGGCCTGGTCCCCGTCCCCAAGGACCAGCTCCCCGTGCGCCTGCCCGAGGTGAGCGACTACAAGCCCACCGGCACGGGCGAGTCGCCGCTGGCCGCGGTCGCCGCGTGGGTGAACGTGAAATGCCCGAACTGCGGCGGGCCGGCCAAGCGCGAAACCAACACCATGCCGCAATGGGCGGGCTCCTGCTGGTACTACCTTCGCTTCCTCGATCCCAAGAACGCTTGCGCGGCCTGGGACCCGGCCGTGGAGAAGGCTTGGGGGCCCGTGGACTGCTACGTGGGCGGAGCCGAGCACGCCGTCTTGCACCTTCTCTATGCGCGCTTTTGGCACAAAGTGCTCTTTGACCTGGGCTTCGTCTCGACCAAGGAACCCTTCGCCAAGCTCCGCCACCAGGGCATGATCCTCTCCTATTCCTACCGCGACGCCAAGGGCGCCTACCGCGCCTGCGAGGACGTGGAGCGCGACGAGCAGGGCCGCGCCGTGCACGCCCGCACTGGCGAGGTCCTCGCCGAGCAGGTCGAGAAGATGTCCAAGTCGAAGAAGAACGTCGTCAACCCCGACGCCGTGCTCGCGCGCCACGGGGCCGACGCGTTCCGGCTCTACGAGATGTTCATGGGCCCCTTCGAGCAGGCCAAACCCTGGGACATGCGCGGCATCGAGGGCGTCTCGCGCTTCCTGCGCCGCGCCCGGACGCTGATCATCGAGCGGGAGGCCCCCCCCGCCGCGGACGAGGGCCTGGCCGCCCTCCGCCACCGGACGATCAAGAAGGCGACGCAGGACCTGGAGGCCTTCGGGTTCAACACGTGCATTTCGTCGTTGATGATCTATCTGAACGAAATTCAGAAAGAAAAAGTTCCGGCGGCCGCGGACCTCGAAACCTTCCTAATCTTGCTCCACCCGTTCGCGCCGCACCTCACGGAAGAACTATGGGAGAAGCTCGGGCACGCGGACCGGCTGCACAAACAGCCGTGGCCGGTCTGGGACGACGCCCGACTCGTCGAATCCGTCGTCGAATATGCCGTGCAAGTGAACGGCAAGCTCCGCGCGACGTTCAAGATGGCGGCCGACGCGGCGGAAGCCGCGTTGACGGAAGCGGCGCTGGCCGAGGAGAGGGTTAAAGCCGCCGTAGGCGGAAAAACGATCATAAAAAAGATCGTGATCCCAAAAAAACTCGTCAACCTCGTGGTGAAATGACATGCGCCGATCCCTTCCGCTCCTGCTGACCACGCTGCTGGCCGCCTGCGGCGGCCCCGACGTCGCCTACACCCCCGCGCCCCAGCTCCTGCCCCACGGCATCCAGAAGCTGGCCCTGCGGCCGGTCGCCAACAAGACCCAGCAGTTCGGGCTGGAGGACAAGCTGGCGCTGGCCGTGCGCGACGAGTTCCTGCGCGACGGGCGCTACCCCCTGGTCCCCGAGGAGGACGCCGACGGGCTCGTCTGGGTCACGGTCACGCGCTACCTGCTGGTCGTGACGCAGTACGACGCCACGCTGGCCCCGGCGGCCTACAAGCTGCGCATCCTGGTGGAGGTCCAATTCGTGGACCGGCGGGCGAACCAGGCGCTTTGGACCGAGAAGAATATCGAAAGCTCCCTCGTCTATCCCTCGGCGACGCTCTCGGGCGGCCTGACCGAGGAGCAGGCCCGCGAGCAGATCTGGAGCGTGCTGGCCCCCCGGATCGTCAAGCGCGTCGTGGACGGCTTCGGCGCGGTCACGGGGACGTCCTCGCGCCGCATCTCCGGCGACGCCCCTTCCACCGAGCCCGCGGTCAAGCCCGAGGAGCCCCTCAAGCCCGTCGTGCCCGCGCCCTACTAGATGCTATGAGCCTCTCCTCAGCGCATCTGTGCCGCGTCCGAAGGATCGCGGCCTAGTGGAACTGTCCGCCGAGGCGCTCCTCGGGGAATGGAAGGCCGGGCGCTTCCGGCCCGTCTACTACCTGCTCGGCGAGGAGTCCGCGGCCAAGGCCCAGGCTCTTCTCGAGCTCAAAAAACTCTTCGGCGCCGACGACTTCAACCGCCGGGAGCTGGACGCGCAGGCCGGCGCGCAGGCCGCGATCGCCGAGGCCCTGACCCTGCCCGTCCTGGCCGAGCGGCGGCTCGTGATCGTGCGCGGCCCCCGGCTGCCCGCCGAGGCGCGCGCGGCCTTCGCCGCCTACCTGGAGTCGCCCTGCGCGACCACGACGCTGGTCCTGCTCTGCGACGACCGCCGCCCGGACCGCCGGGACCCTCTCGCGGCGGCCGCGGCCCGCGCGGGCGCGGTCTGCGTCTTCGCGCCGCTGGACGAGGGGACGGCGGCCGAGCGCCTGATCGCGCGGGCGCGGGAGCTGGGCAAGACCCTGGCCCCCCGGGCCGCGGAGGCGCTGGTCGCCGAGGCGGGAACGGACTGGGGCGTGCTCGCCGGCGAGCTGGAAAAAGCCGCTCTCTTCGTCGGGAACGCCCCGGGAATCGGCGTGGAGGACGCGCTCCAGTGCCTCGGCTACCGGAAGTCGGCCGATCCTTGGGCCCTGGAGCGGCTCGTCCAGGAGCGCGATCTCAAGGCCTGCCTGGACCAGCTCGCCGCGCTCTTCGCCGACGGCAAGCCCGAGGACGCGGTCTTTCGCGCCCTGGCCCAGATTCGCGGCGCCTGCTTGAAGCAGCTCAAGGCCAAGCGCCTGCTGAGGGCCGGCGCCGCTCCCCGCGAGATCGAGACGCGCCTGCGCATCTTCTACGACCGGGGGTTCTTCGCCCGCGCCGAGCGCGTCGGCGAGGAGCGCCTGCGCCGGGACCTGCGCCGCTGCCTGGAGGTCGAGGCGGACCTTAAATCGAAGTCGTGGCTCGATCCCAAGCTGGAGCTTGAGCGACTGGTCGTGGAATTGTGCGCGGCTTAAGGCCGCCGAACTACTTGGCGGCCGCGGAGGCGACGAGCTTGCGCGCCTGGGCGGCCAGACGCGACTTCTTGCGCGCCGCGGCCTTCCAGTGCAGGACGCCGCTCTGAGCGGCCTTGTCGAGGACCGCGGACGCCTTCGCCGTCATCTCGGCGATCCTGCCCACGTCCTTGGCCTTGGCCGCGTCCACGACCGCGCGCACGGCGGAGCGCACCGACTTCTTGATGTCGCGGTTGCGCAGCCAGCGCTTGAGGGCCTGACGCCCCGCCTTTAGCGCCGACTTGTGACGGGTCTGCTTCTTCTTTGCCATAGGCGAGCATTATACAATAATCCCATGGACGACACGCCCCGCCCTCCCGACGAGGCCGGCTCTCCCGACCGGCGCCACCTGCCCCACGCGACCGGCGTCTACATCCTGCGCGATGGGACGGGGGAGATTCTCTACATAGGCAAGGCGATCGACCTGGCCAAGCGGGTGGCGCAGTACTTCAACCCGAACAAGGAGGACGCCAAGACCCAGGCCCTGGCGCCGCTGGTGCGGCGCATAGACTACGTGCTCTGCCGCTCGGAGCGGGAGGCCCTGCTCCTCGAGCGCCGCCTGATCCACGAGAACCAGCCCTTCTTCAACGCGATGTGGAAGGACGGCAAGACCTATCCGTACCTGAAGATATCGCTGGGCGAGGACTTCCCACGGGTCTTCACGACGCGCCGAAAAGTCCGCGACGGCGGCGCCTACTTCGGGCCGTATCCGCAAGTCGGGCCCGTGCGCTCGCTTCTGCACTATCTGTGGACGCGCAAGATCTTTCCCCTGCGGCCATGCCGCTGGGAGTTCTCGCGGACCAAGCCGCTCGACCCCCGCAAGATCAAATCCTGCCTGTACTACCACACCAAGGAATGCCCTGCGCCGTGCGCCGGCCGAATATCCAAAGACGACTACCGCACAATCGCCGAGCGGGCCGTGATGTTCTTCAAGGGCCGCTACAAGGACTTGAGGGACGAGTTCGAGCGCGAGATGAAAGCCGCGTCATCGAGGCTGGAGTACGAAACGGCGGCCCACATGCGCGATAACGCCAGAGCCCTCGGCCTCATGGGAGAGAGAATACGCGTGCGCGCCGTCGAGGCCGACGACGTCGGCGGCCACCTGGCGGGCACGCGGGCGGTCACGAACCTACAGAGGGCGCTGGGCCTTGCCGCTCCGCCGGCGCATATCGAAGGATTCGACGTCTCGCACTTCCAAGGCCGCCAGACCGTCGCCTCGATGGTCTGCTTCGTCGGCGGCCGAGCGCACCGCGACCACTACCGAAAATTCCGCATCCGCGAGACGCCGGGCATCGACGACTTCAAGTCCCTGCGCGAGGCGGTGCTGCGCCGCTACAAGCGCCTCGCCGCCGAGAAAGCCGGGCTGCCCGACCTCGTGCTCGTTGACGGCGGCAAGGGCCAGCTCGGCGCGGCTCAGGCCGCGCTCGCCGAGCTTAAATTGAAAATCCCCCTCGCCTCGCTGGCCAAGCGCATCGAGGAGGTCTTCCTGCCCGGCCGCTCGGAAGCCCTTCTGCTCCCCATCGGCTCCCCCGCCCTGAGCCTGCTCCAGCGTCTGCGCGACGAAGCCCACCGCTTCGGCGTGGCCTACCACCGCCTCCTGCGCGGCAAGAATCTCTTCGGCGAGAAGCCCGATGCGCTCATTCATAGTGCGTCCAGAGGCGGATCACCTTGACAGCGCGAAGGTCCTTGTCAACCTGGTAGACGAGGCGGTGCTGGATGTTGATGCGGCGAGAATAGGTCCCGGCAAGGTCGCCGACCAATTTCTCGTACGGCGGAGGATTTTGGAAGGGATCGGCGCGAAGGACTTCGAGCAGCGTCTCCGCTTTCGACCGCAGGCCCGCCGCGGAAAGCTTTTTTGCGTCTTTCAGCGCCTGGCGCGCGAAGACGATCCGCCAGCTTACCACGCGATCTTAGCGGAGCACTTGCTCACGGGAGTCTTGGCTCCCTTGATGATGGATTCGCGCATGCCGGGAATCGAAAGCAGGTAAAGCGTCTCCTGGATCGCGCTCCAATCCTCCGCGGACACGAGAACCGCGCTGGATCGCCTTCCGGTGATCTGGATCGGCTGGTGGGAACGGCTGGCCGCGTCAACCAAATGATAGAGCTGCGCCCGGGCGCGGCTGGTGGTGATGGTGGTCATGATCGAAGCGTACCATGAATAGTACGTCTTGTCAAGACCGGAATCAGCCCTGGTTGGCGGCCAGCTCGCCGAGGCCGAACATCGGCATGAACATCGCGATGACGATGGAGCCGATGATGATGCCCATGACCACGATGACGATGGGCTCGATGAGGGAGGTCAGGCCCTTGACCGAGGTGTCGACTTCCTGGTCGTAGAAGTCGGCGATCTTGGAGAGCATGATGTCGAGCGCGCCGGTCTCCTCGCCGACCGAGATCATCGAGGTGACCATGTTGGGGAAGATGCCGCACTTCTTCAAGGGGTCGGCGAGGTGGCCGCCCTCGCGCACGGACTCGCGGGTGAGCAGGACGGCCTCGGCGATGACCACGTTGCCCGCGGTCGCGGCCACGGTCTCCAGGGCCTGCATGATGGGAACGCCCGACTTGATGAGGGTGCCGAGCGTGCGCGTGAAGCGGGCGACGGCGACCTTCTTGAGGATGGGCCCGAAGATCGGCGCCTCCAGGGTCTTGGCGTCCACCCAGCGGCGGCCCTTGGAGGTGGCGTAGAGGCGCAGGAACCCCTTGTAGAGGAGGTAGGGCGCCGCGACGAGCAGGTACCAGTGCCGCTTCATCCCGTCGGAGATGTCGATCAGGATCTGGGTGGGCAGCGGCAGCTCGCCGCCGAAGCTGGCGAAGATGTTCTTGAAGGTCGGGATGACGAAGACCATCAGGAAGACGGTGACCAGGGCGCAGATGGAGAGCACGATGGCCGGGTACATCATCGCGGACTTGACCTTGGCCTTGAGCGCCTCCGAGCTCTCCATGTAGGCGGTCAGGCGCTCCAGGATGACGTCGAGGATGCCGCCCAGCTCGCCAGCGCGGATCATGGACGTGTAGAGGTCGGGGAAGGCCTCCGGGTGCTTCTTGAGCGCGTCCGAGATGGACAGGCCCGCCTCGATGTCGGTCTTGACCGCGGCCAGGACCTCCTTGAAGGCCGGGTTCTCGGCCTGCGACTCGAGGATGCCCAGGCTCTGGACGATGGGCACGCCCGCGCCGACCAGCGTGGAGAGCTGGCGCGAGAAGAGGACCAGGTCCTTGGACACGACCTTGCCCTTCCTCTTGCCGCCGAAGAGGGCCTTGAGCTTGTCCAGGGGGCCGGGCGTCCTCTCCGCGATCTGGATGACGACGAACTTCTGGGCGCGCAGCTTGTCGACGGCGGCCTTGCGGCCGTCGGCCTCCAGCAGGCCGTCGAGGAAGGTTCCGGCGGCGGTCTTGACGCGGTAGGCGAAGGCGGGCATGTCAGGCCTGGCGCGCGACCTGGGCGGGCGTCTGCCTCTGCATGAGGCGCCGCAGGTCCTCCGGGTCGAGGGAGTGGGAGAGGGCCTCCGCGAAGGTGATCTTCTGCTGGAGGCAGAGCTCCGCGAGGGACTGGTTCATGGTCTGCATGCCGGCCGCGCCGCCGGTCTGGATGGCGACCTGGATCTGCTGGACCTTCTGCTCGCGGATGAGGTTGCGGATGGCGGGGTTGACGACGAGCACCTCGCAGGCGAGCGCGCGGCCCGAGCCCGAGGCGCGGGTGAGGAGCTGCTGGGAGATCACGGCCTGCAGGACGAAGGAAAGCTGGACGCGCGCCTGGTCGATCTGGTGCTGGGGGAAGACGTCGATGACGCGGTTGATGGTCTGGGCGCAGTCGGTGGTGTGCAGGGTCGCCAGAACCAGGTGGCCCGTCTCGGCGATGTTGAGCGCCTCCTGGATGGTCTCCAGGTCGCGCAGCTCGCCGATCAGGATGACGTTGGGGTCCTGGCGCAGGACGTGGCGCAGGGCCGCGGCGAAGGTCTCCGTGTCCTGGCCGACCTCCCGCTGGTTGACGATGGAGCGCTTGTGGGCGTGGACGAACTCGATGGGATCCTCGATGGTGACGATGTGGCAGGAGCGCTTCTCGTTGATGTCGTCGATCATGCTCGCCAGGGTCGTGGACTTGCCCGAGCCCGTCGGGCCCGTGACCAGGATGAGGCCCTTGGGCGTCTTCATTATATCGTGAATGGAGCGCGGCAGGCCGATCTCGTCGAAGGTCTTGAAGGCGTTCGGGATGGCGCGCACCGCGGCGCCGACCGAGCCGGTCTGGCGGTAGACGTTCATGCGCACGCGGCCGACGCCGCGCAGGTTGAAGCCCACGTCCAGCTCGTTGGCCGCCTCGAAGCGTTGGCGCTGCTGGTCGCTCAGCAGGGAGTAGATCAGCGTCTGCGTCTCCTCCGCGTTGAGCCTTTCAAAGGGAGTGGGCACGAGCACGCCGTCCACGCGCAGGACCGGCGGGGCACCGGCCGTGAGATGCAGGTCGGAGGCGCCGCGTTCGCGCATCAGAAGGAAGAGCTCGGGCATCGAAACCATGCGTGTCTCCTCGGGGGCCTCAGACGTCCGTGTCGGACGCGGTGACCCGCATCATCTCCTCGACGGTCGTGGCGCCGGACAGCAGCTTGCGGACGGCGCACATGCGCAGGGTCAGCATACCCTGCCGCATGGACTGCTCCTTGATCCGCTTGGCGGGCGCGCGCTCCAGGATGAGCTGGCGGATGGGGTCGGTGATCTCCATGACCTCGTAAAGCCCCTGGCGGCCGCGGTAGCCGGTGGCGGCGCAGTGGCCGCAGCCCTTGCCCTTGTGGAGGACGATCTTGCCCTTGCCCGCAGTCTGGAGCTGGGCCTCGGGAATGCCCAGCTTGAGCAGCCAGTCCTTCTCGACCTCGTAGGGCTCCCGGCACTTGACGCAGACCGAGCGCACCAGGCGCTGGGCCTCCACCATCAGCAGGGCGGAGCTGATCAGGAAGGGCTCCACGCCCATCATCCCCAGGCGCGTGAGCGTCTGGGCGGTGTCGTTGGTGTGGAGGGTCGAGAAGACGAGGTGGCCGGTCAGCGCCGCGTTGACGGCGATGGACGCGGTCTCCTGGTCGCGGATCTCGCCGACCATGATGATGTCGGGGTCCTGGCGCAGAAAGGAGCGCAGGGCCGCGGCGAAGGTGAGGCCGATGGCCGCGTGGACCTGGACCTGGTTGATGCCGTGGAGCTGGTACTCGACCGGGTCCTCGGCGGTCACGATGTTGACGTCCGGAGTGTTGAGATTGGCCAAAGCCGAGTAGAGCGTCGTGGACTTGCCCGAGCCCGTCGGGCCCGTGACCAGGTTGACGCCGTAGGGGGCCTCCATGGCCTTCTGGAACACGGCCAGCGGCTCGGGCTCGAAGCCGAGCTGGCCCATCTGCACGCGCAGGCCCGCCGAGTCGAGAAGGCGGATGACGATCTTCTCGCCGGTCGCGCAGGGCAGGACCGACACGCGCATGTCGATCTGGCGCCCTTCGATCCTGAGCTTCAAGCGCCCGTCCTGAGGGACGCGCCGCTCGGCGATATCGAGGTTGGACATGATCTTGACGCGCGCGGCGACGGCGGCGGAGAACTTCTTGGGCGGCGCGGGCTGGTCGTGCAGGACCCCGTCGATGCGGTAGCGGATGCGCAGCTCCTTCTGGTAGGGCTCGATGTGGATGTCCGAGGCCTTGGCCTTGACCGCGCCGGCGAGGATGAGGTTGACCATCTTGATGACGGGCGCGTCCTCGGCCTCGCGCTCGAGGGCGCCCTCCCTCTCCTGCTGGGCCTGGTCCTCGACCTGCTCGACGTCCGCGGCCGCGTCCTCGGAGACCTGGGACTGGCGGACGATGTCCTCCAGAGCCTCCTGCGAGGTGGCCTGCCGGTAGTACTTGTCGTGCGCGGCGACGATCTCGGCCTCGGAGGCCAGGCAGCCGACCACGTCGCAGCCCGTGAGCATCTTCAGGTCGTCGAGGACGAGGACGTCGAGAGGATCGACGAGGGCGACGGTCAGCCGGTTCTTGGTCTTGAGGAACGGCATCAGCATCTTCTGGCGCGCGATCGCCTCGGGGACGGCCTGGACCGCCTCCTCGGGGATCGGGTCCGCCTCCGACAGGGACACGTAGGCGACGCCGGTCTTGTCGGCGAAGAACCGGAGCAGCGACTCCTGGTCGATGAAGCCCATGGAGACGAGGAGGCTGCCCAGCTTGTCGGAGCCGCGCTTCTGGGCCTCCAGGGCCTGCTGGAGCTGGGCCGCGGTGAGGCGCTTCTCCTCGACCAGGATGTCCGCCAGGCGCCGCGACAGGCCGATGGCGATGGCGTGGTGGACGCTGGGCATATCCGCCATAGGTTAGGGTCCGCGTCCGCCTTTGTCAAGTCTGCGGGAAAGTCGGCTCACAGGGCCTGTTCCTCCCCCGCGCTGAAGGCCCCGCTCTCCTGGGCCGGGGGCCGCAGGCGCTCGATCTCCGGAAGCGGCGCCGGGCGCGCCCGAACGCGGGACTTGGCGGCGCCGGCGCGGGACGTCCGGCGCCGGGACGCCCGCGCGCTCCCGCGGGCGCGCGCCGGCGCCGGCTTGGCCGACGCGACGGCGGCGCCTCCCCCCGCCAGCATCTGGCGCGCCTCCAGGCTCTTGCCGACCACGAAGCCTTGTTCCATGTCCGTCTCGAAGAGGTAGTGAACCGGACGCGCGCCGCGAACGGAGGGGATGAAGCGGTACTCGACCAGGACGGTCCTGTCGGTCGTCCCGCTCGCGTTCCACGACTCCTGGCCGGCGTTGGGACTGGCGTTGAAGGAGTACTGCAGCCATTGGGCGATGGTTCCGCGGCCGCCGGAAAGAGGGAAGCCTTGGACCAGCGCCACGGCCGCGTCCAACCGGGCCTGGGGAGTCGGCTGGACGGCGCTGGAGGCCGCCGGCGCCGAGCCCTCGGGCTCGAGCGGGAAGGCGGCGGGCGCGGAAGCGGCCGGGGGCGAGCCGGACGGAACGGCGTCCTCCAGGGGCTGGGCCCCGACGCGCTCCCGGCCGTCGTCCAGGGACGCCATCTGCCGGAGATCCTTGGGATGACGCAGGAAAACGTAGCCTACGCCCAGCGCCACCAGGACGACCAAGGCGACGACCAGCGCCGGCCCGCCGAAATAAAACGTCCGCGGAGGCTCCGGCTCCGGCGCCGTGGGCGGCGCGGGCTCCGGCCTGGACAGACGGGCCAGGACCTCCCGCGTGGAAGGCGGCGCGGGAGCGGGCTCCGCCGCCGGGGCGGATGGAGCGGAGACGGCCAGCGTCACGGGGAGCGCGGCGACGGGCGGCTGAGCGGCCGGCGGCGTAAACGTCGGCGGCTGTTCCGGCGCCAGGACGGGCGCCGGCGCGGCGGACTCCGAGGGGGCCGGCGGCGGCGCAAGGGGGCCGGGGGGCGGCAGGGACGCTGGGGCCGGAAGCGGCGCGGGAAGAACCGCTTCCTCCGACGCGACCACGCGCAACGACTTGAGGGCGGGAACGACCTTGAACCGCCGCGGCCGCCCTAAGGAGAACGGCTTGGCCCGAGGCGGCTCCGGCTCGGGCGGCCGCTCAGGCTCGGGCGCAGGCGCGGGAGAGGACGCGACGGATTCCGAGGGAGCGGGCGCCGCGGCGGCAGGCGCCGCGAGAGCCTCGGGACGCGGGGGCGCGGGCGGCTCCGGAGGCGATGCAAGCTCGGGAGCGGGGGACGGGACCTCCAATTCCGCGACGCGCCGGCGCAGCGCCGCCACCTGCTCCGCGAGCTCGGCGACGCGCTCGCGGGCTTCCCGCAGCAGGGCCTCCGTCTCAAGGTCCGCGCGGCCGGGCGCCGACGCAGGCGCGGCGGAAGGCCCGCGAGAACCGATGCGCAGCTCGGCGAGCAGCTCCACGTCCAGCGGCGCCCCTTCCAACGGACCCGAAGGCTCGAGTTCGGCGGTCAGCCCCGCGAAGTCCTGCAGCTCCCCCGCCGGACGCCAGCCGCTCTGGAGAACGGAGGCCGCCTCGTCGGAGCAGACGAGCGTGTCGGCGTCCAAGCCGGGCAGGCCCGAAACCCCCTCTTTGTCCAGGGGACCCAGGATGCGGGCGTTTTTATAGACCCAATACTTCACCGCCCGCAGGATAGCCCGATCCTGTTACGAATTTAATGCGGTCAGGACTCTGCGGCGTGCTCGATCTCTCCGATGGCGCTGAAGTCCGGCCCGGACTCCGGCTCGGCCGTGACCTTCTGCTCGAGCTGGTTCTGGTACTCGATGGAGTAGCGGGCGTAGGGGATGGCCTCCAGGCGCGCGCGGGAAATCGGCTTCTGGGTCGCCTCGCACAAGCCGAAGACGCCGCGGTCGACGCGGCGGATGGCGGCGTCGATCATGTCGAGGGTGACGCGCTCGTTGTCGGAGAGCTCGAAGAGGAGCTCCTTCTCGATGGACTGGCTGGCCTGGTCCACGGAATCGCCGTTGTCGACGCCCTCCTCGACCTGCTGCTTGCGCACGGTGCGCAGGATGTCGTCGCGCATGCGCACGAGGTTGGCGCGGATCTCCTTGAGCTTGGCCGGGGTCAGCCACGCCAAGGCCTTGGCGGCGGAGGAAGCGCCGGCCGACTTCCTGGGCGCGGCCTTGGGCCTGCGCCGCGGCTTCGCCCTGGACTTGGGGCGCGGCTTGGCCGCGCGGGCCGCGGTCTTCTTCACTTTTTTCTTCGCCGCTTTCTTCGCCATAAAATCCTCCGTCGGAACCGGCACAGATGGTATATGAGAACCCCCCCGCCGCGCAAGACCCAGAACGCGTCAGGCAAGCCGGGTTTGCGCGTCGGCCAGACGCTTGAGGACCTCGCCGCGGCCCATGATCTCGAGCATCTTGAAGAGGGTCGGGCCTTCGGTGCGGCCGGTGACGGCGGCGCGCAGGGGATGGAAGGCCTGGCCGGTCTTGAGGCCCTCGTCCTCGCAGAAGCGGCGCACGCGCGCCTCGATCGTTTTCTCGTCGAAAGGCTCCAGGTCCTTCAACGCCAGGGCCATGCCGTTCAGTACCTCCTTCGCGCCTGGAGCTTTAAGAACCTTATCCATCGCCTTCGGCGTAAATTCCACCGGCTTGTAGAAAAAGTCCACCAACCCCGGGATCTCGGAGAGAAGCTTGAACTTCTCGTGCTCGAGGGCGACGGCAGCCTTTAAATCCGGGCCGGGAAGGCCTTTCAGGCCGGCCTTCTCCAAAAACGGCTCCGCCAGCCGCGTCAGCTCGTCGAGGCCGGTCTTGCGGATGTACTCGCCGTTCATCCACTGGAGCTTGACCGTGTCGAAGGTGGCGGGGCTCTTTTGGCAGCCCTCCAGCGCGAACTTGCCGACGAGCTCCTCCGCGGCGAAGAGCTGCTGGGAGTCGGGCGTGGACCAGCCCAGCAGGGCGAGGTAGTTGCGCATCGCCGCGGGGAGATAGCCCTGGTCGCGGTACTCCAGCACCGAGGTCGCCCCGTGGCGCTTGGAGAGCTTGGAGCCGTCCGGACCCAGGATCATGGACAGGTGCGCGAACAGAGGCGGCTCCCAGCCCAGGGCGCGGTAGATCTGGATCTGCGACGGCGTATTGGAGAGGTGCTCGTCGCCGCGGATGACGTGGCTGATCTCCATCAGGTGGTCGTCCACGACGCAGGCGAAGTTGTAGGTGGGCCCGTCCGTGGTCTTCCAGATCACCAGGTCCTGCTGGAGATGGTTCTCGAAGCGCACCGAGCCGCGGATCTGGTCCTCGATGACGGTGACGCCGTCGCCCGGCATCTGGAAGCGCACCGCGGCCTTGCGGCCCGAGGCCTCGAGCTCGCGGCGCTTGGCCTCGGTCAGGCTCCGGCAGCGGCCGTCGTAGCGCGGCGGGCGCTTCTCGAGCTGGGCCAGGCGCCGCATCTCGTCGAGCTCCTCCTTGGTGCAGTAGCAGCGGTAGGCCTTGCCGTCCTTTAGGAGCCGGTCCCTCTGGGCGCGGTAGAGGTCCACGCGCCGCATCTGGTAATAAGGACCGCAGCGGCCCTTGTCGCTCCTGAGGTCCGCCGGGCCCTCGTCCCAGTCGAGCCCGAGCCAGCGGATGGAGTCGAGGATGGCCGAGACCGACTCCTCCGTCGAGCGCACCTCGTCGGTGTCCTCGATGCGCAGGATGAAGGCTCCGCCGTGGCGGCGCGCGAAAAGCCAGTTGTAGAGCGTGGTGCGGGCGCCGCCGATGTGCAGGAACCCGGTCGGTGACGGGGCGAAGCGGGTGCGGACTTGCATGGTCAGGCCCCCCACTTGAGCTTGCGGCGCAGGACCTCGAAGAAGGATCTCCGCGGCGGCATCAGCAGCTTCAGCGGCGCCGCCGCGCGGCGCACGCGGACCTCGTCGTCCACGCGCAGGTCGCAGGCGGCGCGGCCGTCCAGGGAAACCAGGACGCGGGGCGCCTCGTCGGCGCGGCGGCGGCCCAGGCGGATCGAGAGCGGCAGGCAGGCCGGCACGATCAGCGGGCGCTGGGTCAGCGTGTGCGGGCAGATCGGCGCGACCAGGATCACGTCCAGGGACGGGTCCACGAGGGGGCCGGAGGCCGCCAGCGCGTAGGCGGTCGAGCCGGTCGGCGTGGCCGCGATCAGGCCGTCGCCGAAATAGTCGGCCACGAAGCGCGCGCCCGAGCGGGCCGACAGGGTGACCGCGCGCGCCTGCTCGCCGCAGCGGATGACGACCTCGTTGAGCGCGCGGTCGGGCCCGAAGACGCGCCGGCCCCCGCGCAGGACCTCCGCCTCCAGCATGGAGCGCTCCTCGACGGCGAAGCGGCCGGCCAGGGCCTCTCCCAGCCCCCGCGCCAGCTCCGGCGACTCCGCCCCGGAGAGGAAGCCCAGCCGGCCGGTGTTGACGCCCAGCAGGGGGATGCCGCGAGGCGCCGCCTCCCGCGCCGCCCGCAGCATCGTTCCGTCGCCGCCCAAAGCGATCGCGAGATCGGCGCGGCGCAGAGCCTCAGCGCGGGGGCGTCCGTTCACGATCAAGGCTTTGATCCCGCGCGCCTTGAGCAGGGCGCGCACGCGCGCCAGCGTCCCCCGCGAGCCCGGCTTGGACTCGTTGAGGAACACCAGGGCCGCGGAAAAGACCCGGCCGGAGAACGCGGACGACGAGGGAGGAGCCATCGGTCGCGGCCTCGAGCGCTCCCGCCCGAGGACGCCCGATTATAGCAAAAGGCCCTTCCCCCCTCCGGGCGGCGGGGCCGGCCGGGTCGCCGAGGCGCAGGGACACCACGCCCAGGCGCACGACCAGGCGCCGGCCGACCAGAACGCGCGCGACGGGCCCCGCCCCCAGGGCCAGCGCCGCGCGGCGCGCCGCCGCGTCAGGCGGACGCGGCCCCACGAACCAGGCCCGCCCCCCGGAGAAGCGCAGCAGCGCGGCACCGGGCGGACGGGACAGGAACACGGCGCAGACGGGCGGCGGAGGCGCCAACCGGGGAGCCAGCGCCCAGGCGACAACGGCCGCGGCCGTCAAGCCCGCGGCCAAGCGGCGGCGCGGCCAAGCCAGGAAGGCGGCCAGGACCAGGGCATAGCCGGCGTAATCGGCTCCGCCCCACGCAGGAGCGGAAACCGCGGCGCCGGGCACTGAAGCCGCGCGGAGGCAGATCCTCTCGAACAGCGCCAGGCCCGCGTCCGCGGCGCGCGCCGCCCAAGCCGCGGCGGCCGGCGCCCAGGCGTCCAGCGCGGCCAGGACGCAGGCCGCGTACAGCAGAAGACCGGCCAGGGGGATGAGCGCCAGGTTGGCGAGCGGACCGATCATGGAAACCCGCAGGAACGTCGCGGCCAGCAGGGGCCATAGGACCGCGGTCATCGCCGCGCCCACGCCCAAGAGGATGGCGGCATGGCGCGGGAGGCGGGGCCAGCGGGACGGAACCAGGGCATCTAGCCTCGAAGACGCCGCGAGGATGGCCGCCACGCCCCCGAAGCTCAGCAGGGCGCCCAGCGACAGGGCCGCGGCGGGTTGGACGGCCAGCAGCGCCGCGGCCGCCAGCGTGAGCGCGGCCGACATCGAGCTGGGCCGATCCAGGGCCCGAGCCGCCGACGCGGCCCCGAGCATGAGCCACGCGCGCACGCTGGGAGGGTCCGCGCCGACCATCAGCGCGTAGAAGGCGGCGGCCGCCAGGGCGCAGGCGCCCCTCCCCAGGGGCCGCAGTCCCAATAGGAACGCCGCCAGCGCCCCGGCCGCGGCCGCGAACCACACGCCTTGAGCCCCGGCCACCAGGAGGTGCATGCCCCCCGCGTCGCGCACGGCCGCCGACGTCGCGCGGCCGAGCCCGCCTCCCTCGCCGAAGGCGAGCGCGGCCAGCAGGGCCGCGCGGTACGGAACCAGACGTCGCTCGAAAGCCGCCTCCGCGGCCAGGCGGGCGCGTTGGGCCCAAACCTGCGGCCAAAACCGCGCGGCCGGAGGCGCGCTGGAGACCTCCACCCGGCCGGCCTCCAGAACCCAGGCCGCGCCGCGGCCGGCCTCGGCCGCTTCCTCATCGTAATCTCCAGGATCGCGGGCGGGCCGCGTCGGGCGCAGGCGGCCGAACGCGGCAATGCGCCGTCCCGGCTCGCAGCCGGGCGGGGGCGGACCCTTAGGCAGCCATAGGACGGCGCGCTGGACGCCGGAGGGCGCGGGGACGTCCAGCACGGTCCGCCAGCCCCGGCCCGTGCGGCGGACGGAGCCGGCGACCACGCCCTCCAGACCGACCGTGCGCCACGCCTTGGCGCGCCAGCTCGGGTCGCGGGGCGCGGGCAAGCGCCCTTCCCGGCGCGCGGCGAAGGCCGCCGCGCCGCCAAGAAGAACGGCCCAAAGCAGGGGGCGCCACAGGAGCATGACAGGATACGCGCCCGAGGGCCGGAAAGTTCCCGATATTTTTGCCATCATAACCCGGACTTTGGATGGAGGCCAGCCATGAACATCGTCCTCGCCGGCGCCGCCGGCTTCGTCGGAACCCCTCTCATCGAAGCCCTGATCGCCCGCGGCGACAAGGTCGCCGTCCTCACAAGGCGGCCCGAAGCCGTCCGCGCTCGCTGGGCCGGCCGAGCCTCGATCGCGGAGTGGGACGGCAAAAGCGCCGGGCCCTGGGAAAAAGCCCTGAACGGGGCGGAGGCCGTGATCAATCTTTGCGGCGAAAGCGTGGCTGCGGGGCGCTGGACCCCGGAGCGCAAGCTCGTCCTGGCCAGAAGCCGCCTCGACTCGACCCGGGCCCTCGTCGCTGCGATCTCTCGCGCGCCCGCGCGGCCCAAGACGCTGATCAACGCCTCGGCGGTGGGCTACTACGGCAGCGCGCCCGACGGCGACAGGGTCGAGACTTCCCCCCAAGGCGCCGATTTCCTTGCCGCGCTCTGCGGCCAATGGGAGCGCGAGGCCTTCGCGGCGGAAGCTCTCGGCGCGCGCGTGGCGACCTTGCGCCTGGGCGTGGTTCTGGGCAAGGGCGGCGGGGCGCTGTCCAAGATGACCCCGCCCTTTCGCTTCTTTCTGGGCGGCCCGCTGGGCTGCGGCCGCCAGTGGTTCGCCTGGATCCACCGCGACGACGTCGTGGGCGCGGTCCTCTTCCTGCTCGACCACGCGGAGGTCTCCGGACCCGTGAACCTCGTCTCCCCGGAGCTCAAGACTAACGCGGAGTTCTCCGCGGCCCTGGGCCGCGCCCTCGGCCGCCCCTCCTGGCTGCCGGCCCCCGCCTTCGCCCTGCGCCTGGCCCTGGGTGAGATGTCCGACATGCTCCTCGGCGGCCAGCGCGCGCTCCCCAAGAAGCTCCTCGCCGCCGGCTACGCCTTCAAATATCCGAATCTCGACGTCGCGTTACAGACCATCCTGAGTTGATGCCGCGCGGGAAAACTCGCCTGGCCGTTGGGCTCATGTCCGGCACGTCGGCCGACGGAGTGACCGCGGCGCTGGTTCGCGTCGGGAAGCGCGCGATCAAGGTCCTGCGCCACGCGACGCATCCCTATCCGCCCGCGATCAAGCGCTTGGTCCTGGACGCGCCGCACCTTCGAACACCCGAACTATCACGGCTCAACTTCGCGCTGGGCCTGGAGTTCGCGGCCGCCGCCGCGAACATCGCGCGCGGAACGCGGCCGGTCGTCATCGGCTCCCACGGACAGACGGTGTGGCACGGCCCTGGCGAGGATCCGCCCAACACCCTCCAGATCGCGGAACCGGCGGTGATCGCGGAACGCTTGGGTGTTCCGGTGGTCGCGGACTTCCGTCCCCGGGACGTGGCCGCGGGCGGACAGGGCGCGCCGCTGGTGCCGGCCTTCGATCTATTCCTTTATAAAAACAACCCGTGCCAAGCGGTGGTCAATATCGGAGGGATCGCCAACGCCTCTTTAATCGGCGAGGGATGCCTGCACGCCGCTTTCGACACCGGTCCCGGCAACGCGCTCATGGACGAGGCCGTGCGCCGAGCCACCGGCGGGCGCGAGGAGCTGGATCGCGGCGGGAGGCTGGCCGCGCGGGGCAAACCGGATGAAACGACGCTGCGGCGCCTGCTCGCTCATCCCTATTTCCTGAAAGCTCCCCCCAAGTCGCTTGACCGCTCGACCTTCGGTCCCGCCCTGCTGGCTCGCCTCTATCCGCGGTTGACGAAGGCGGCTTTGCCCAACGTCCTGGCGACGCTCGCGGAGTTCACCGCCCGATCGCTGTGGCTGGGCGTGATGGAGAACTCCCCGCGGCACCCGGCGCGCGTCGTGGTCTCGGGCGGCGGTGTCCTCAACCGCCACTTGATGCGGCGGCTGTCCGCGCTCTTCGCGCCGATCCCCGTCGTCGTCTCGGAGCTGCCGGTCCAGGCCAAAGAGGCCGCCTGCTTCGCCTGGCTGGCCCTGCGCGCGCTGGACGGCGAGCCCGGCAATCTCCCTACCGCGACGGACGCCCGCGGCCCCCGCGTTCTTGGTAAAATCATCCTGCCGTAACCGAGCGGAGGCGACCATGAAAAACAAGCTCCCAAAGAAAGTTCTCAACGACATGAAGACATATCCTGCGTTCTATCAGGACGTGTGGAAGGCCTGCGCGCAGATCCCGAAGGGCGAGACGCGCAGCTACGGCTGGATCGCCCGGCGCGTCGGCCGCCCCGGCGCGGCGCGCGCCGTCGGTCAAGCCCTCGGCAAGAATCCCTTCGCGCCGGCCGTGCCCTGCCACCGCGTCGTGGGCGCGGACGGCAAGCTGACCGGCTACTCCGGCCGCGGCGGCGTGGACGCCAAGCGCCGCATGCTCAAGGCCGAGGGCGCCCTGCGCTAACTTTTAATCCCAGCGGAAGAGCTGGGCGCCGAGGACGAGAAAGACCGCGGTCATCGCGGCCAAGATCCACAGCTGCGGCGCGATCTGGGAGAGGGTCGCGCCCTCGGTCATGACGGCGCGGGCGGCGTCGATGACGTGGGTCAGCGGCATGGCCTGGGCCAGCAGGCGCAGGGGACGCGGCGCGCCCTCCAGGGAGAACCAGACGCCGGAGAGGAACATCATCGGCCAGGTGATCAGGTTGAGGAGGCCGCCGGCCAGCTCCTCGCTGGCCACGCGCGCGGCGACGAGCAGGCCCAAGGAGACCAGGCAGACCGCGCCCAAGGCGAAGACGAGGTAGAGGGCCACCAGCGAGCCCAGCCGCTCGAAGCGCAGGAAATAATCCGCGCCGTGATAGACCACGGCGAAGACGCCCAGGATCAAGACCAGGCGCGACGCGATCTGGGCGGCCAGGAACTCCGCGGCGCGCAGCGGCGTGGCCTTGAGGCGCTTGAGCACGCCGTTCTTGCGGTAGCGCACGATCACGTAGCCCACGCCGAAAAGCGCCGAGAACATCATGTTCATCCCCATGAGTCCCGAGACGAGCCAGTCCACGTAGCGGATGGGCCGGCCGCTGACCGCGCCGCGCCGGGACGGCGCTCCGTCCAGCGCGCCCAGGAGGACGCGCTCGGCCAGGTAGCCCTTGGGCGCGGAGTCGTTGACCCAGTACGAGAGCGGCGTCCCGGGCTCGACGAGCAGGTCGATCTGGTGGCGCCGGAGCCTGGCCTGGCCCTCGGCCAGGGAGTCGAAATGGACGAAGCCGAGGTATCTCGTCTCGGCCACGGCCCGGGGCAGGGCCGGTCCGCCCGCCACGCCCACCTTGAACACGTCCTGACGCCGGCCGGAGAAGGCGAAGGCCATGCCGAAGACGACGAAGAGCGGAAAGAGCAGGTTCCAGCCCAGCGCGCCGCGGTCGCGCAGGAACTCCTTGTTGCGGGCCGTGAAGACCGCCCAGACGCGGCGCAGGGACGCAGTCACTCGCGCAGCTCCCGGCCGGTCAGTTCCAGGAAGAGGTCCTCGAGCGTGCGCGGCCGCACGGTCAAGTGGCGCAGGCGCGAGCCGGCCGCGCGCAGGGCGTCCAGCGCGCCCTCGACGTCCGCGGTGAAGATCTCGACGGCGCCGGCGCGGTCGCGCGCAAACGGGGCCAGGGACGGCGGCACGCGGGCGTCCTCCCGCGGCAGCTCGAGCGTGACGCCGTCGAAGTGGGACTTGAGCAGGCGATCGGGCTCTCCCTGGGCGATGATGCGGCCGCGGTCGACGATGGCGACCTCGTCGCAGAGGGCGTAGGCCTCCTCCATGTAGTGCGTGGTCAGCAGGACGGTCTTGCCGCGGCCCTTGATGGCCCGCGCCAGGTCCCAGAAGTTGCGCCGCGCCTGCGGGTCCAGCCCCGTAGTCGGCTCGTCGAGAAAGACCACGTCGGGATCGTTGACCAGCGCGACCGCGAGTAGGACGCGCTGGCGCTGGCCGCCGGAGAGTCGCTGAACGTCCCGGTCCAGGATCTCTTCCAGATCGCAGAGCCCGATCAGTTCCGTCATGTCGGCCGCTCGCGGGTAAAGTCGCGCAAATAGCTCCAGCACCTCGCGCACGCTCAAGCGCTCCTGGAGGGCGGTCTGCTGGAACTGGATGCCTGCGCGCGCGCGAAACTCCGCCCCGGCCGCCGCGCCGCGGTAGAGAACCTCGCCCGCGTCGGCCGCCAGCACCCCCTCCAGAATCTCCACCGTCGTGGTCTTACCCGCTCCATTGGGGCCCAAAAGTCCGAAGCAGGAGCCCTCCGCCACGGCCAACGACAGTCCGTCCACGGCATTGGCGGACGCGCCGGGATAGCGCTTAACGAGGTTTTTAGCCTCCAAAACAGGTGACGGCATGACCGGGTGATTATAACAACGTGGAACTAAATAGGGGGGTCGCGCGTATAGGTAGGACGAGTTATCCGCCATGAACAAAAACAGGCCCTTGACGTACATGATAAATCATGTATACTATTCATGAGTCTTATGAAGTTGAAGTATTTCGGACAATTCGAGGAAATTGCCCTGCGCGAGAATTTCTTGCTTCTCTCCCGCCGCCAGTCCGTGGGAAAGTCTCCAAATGGATTCAGCGCCTCCAGCAGCTCGGGCCACGCCTACCCAGGCCTTATTCCGACCTTCTGGAAGCGCCGATCCGGGAACTGCGCATCTCGTTTGCGCGGCTCGAGATCAGGCTGCTATATTTCTTCCATGGTAAAAGGATCATAATCACGCATGGATTCCTTAAGAAAAGCCGCCAAACGGACCCGAGGGAGATTGCGCGTGCCCAACGGTATCGCGGGCACTGGATTGACGCACAGGAGAAAACCAATGAACCCTAGATCGCTGGATTTCAACGAATTTTTGGCCGAACAACTAAAGGATCCCGCCTTCCGCAAAGGCTATGAACGCGAACACCTGCGCTCCGGCGTCGCCATTCAGATCGCGTTTCTGCGCGAGAAAATCGGGCTGACCCAGAGCGCCTTGGCGCGACGGCTGGGAACCACCCAGCAGGCCTTGTCCGATATCGAGACACGCAAGCACACCAACATCACGCTGGAAACCCTGCAGAAACTGGCTGATGCGCTCGACAAGCGGTTGGACATTCGTTTTTCATGACCAGCCCCCTATACATCCTGACGGCGCTGTGCCTGACTCGCGCCGCAACGGCAGCCACGGTGCCGGAGGCCGTGGCCGCGATCAAAAGCATGCCGGCCGCGGACGTCGACCCCGCCAAAAGTCTGGCGTACAACGTGCTCAGGCACATGGCCAGCGCGATCAGATTTCACGGCGACGTGGACCGGCCGGCTCCGCGCGATGCCCACGAATGGGCGGGCGAGCGCGTGCTCGCCGAGGGGAATTTCAACGGCTGCGTCGAGGCGGCGAAGGTCTTCAAGGTCCTTTACGACGCGTCCAATCCTCCTCGGCGCGCGGTCTATGTCGGCGGCACGAGAAAGGGCCAAGACGGGGGCCACGCCGTCGTTGAAATCACCGGGACCGACGGCATCCCGTTTCTCATCGACACATCCATGTTTGGGCGGGTTGTGCGCATCGTTAGTGAAGCCGAAGTCGCTCGCCCGGAAGGCAAGACCCTCCAGACCGGCAGGGAAGACATCCATATCGACAAGAAAAATAACGGCTATGCGATTTCTCGCTGGCAATACGCGCATTTGTTCCAGGCCGAGCGTCGGCTTGGCCCGGATATTGAGTTCGGGGACTTGCGCGGAGTCAACGCTTGGCTGGCCAAGAACGCCGTCGCGTTGCGCGATTTCCCCGGCCTCAAGAAGGCGGGCATCATCAAGCGCGAGGACAATGGCAACTTCATCGGCCCGGGGGGCGAGAGAGAATACATCTACCTCAAGACGGAAAATGCGCCGTTCAGCGGAACCGACCAGGAACGAATCGAAAGCGGACAGCGCGCGCTGGAAGACAAAATCAAATACGGCCGCTAGGCCGAAAGCTCAGCGCGAGCAGTCGATCGCGGCGTCGAGGTCGGCGGCGAGGTCTTTGACGTCCTCGATGCCGACGGAAAGGCGGATGAGGCCGTCGGCCAGGCCGGCCTTGAGGCGCTCCTCGCGCGGGATGGAGCCGTGGGTCATCGAGGCGGGATGGCCGATCAGGGACTCCACGCCGCCCAGGCTCTCGGCCAGCGAGAACACGCGGCAGGAGGAGATCATGCGCTTGACGCGCTCCAAGTCGCCCTTGAGCTCGAAGGAGATCATGCCGCCGAAGCCGCGCATCTGGGCCTTGGCCAGGGCGTGGCCGGGGTCGCCCGGCAGGCCCGGGTAGTGGACCTTGGCGACTTCCGGATGCGCGACGAGATGCCGGGCGAGCGCCGCGGCGTTGGCGCCGTGCTTGTCCATGCGCAGAGGCAGGGTCTTGGTGCCGCGCAAGACCAGGAAGCAGTCGAGCGGGCCGGGCACGGCGCCGACGGCGTTCTGCAGGAACTTGTACTCCTTGTAAAGCGCCTCGTCGTTGACCAGGATCGCGCCGCCGACCACGTCCGAATGCCCGCCCAGGTACTTGGTCGTGGAGTGCACCACGACGTCGGCGCCGAGCGAAAGCGGCCTCTGCAGAGCGGGGCTGGCGAAGGTGTTGTCCACGGCCAGCCGCGCGCCCCGGGCGTGGGCCAGGTCGGCGGCGGCGCGCAGGTCGGTGATGCGCAGCAGCGGGTTGGAGGGGCTCTCGACCCAGACCAGCCGGGTCTTGGGCGTGAACGCGGCCGCCAAGGCGCGCGGATCCGTGGAGTCCGCGAACGAGAAGGAGACTCCGAAGCGCGCGAAGACCTTGGTGAACACGCGGTAGGTCCCGCCGTAGAGATCGTTGCCGCACACGACGTGATCTCCCGCGGACAGGGCTTGGATCACCGTGGAGGTCGCGGCCATTCCGGAGGCGAAACACAGCCCGAAGGCCGCGCCCTCGAGCGCCGCGAGGTTTTTTTCCAGCGCCAGCCGCGTCGGGTGGGCGGTGCGCGCGTAGTCGAAGCCCTTGTGCCGCTCGGGCCACTCCTGGACGTACGTGGAGGTGAGGTAGACCGGCGTCATGATCGCGCCGGTGGCGGGGTCGGGCGCCTGCCCGGCGTGGACCGCAAGCGTCGCGAACTCGGGCTCGGCGGAGCTCATGCGGGATCCGCCAGGAGCTCGGCGATCGCGCGCTCGACGTCGGTCTTTTGGGGCTGGATGAAGTTCTCCAGGTTGACCGCCAGGCCGACGCCGGGCGTCGCCTTGCCGCAGAGCAGGCGCGGGCGCGCCTTGAGCTCGTAGAACATCTCGTCGACCAGGCGGCGGATGAAGTGCTCCGCGAGGTTGGCGATCTCGGTCTCCTCGTTGACGAAGAGGACCCGGCCGGTCTTCTTGACCGAAGCCGTGATCGCGTCCCAGTCGTAGGGGATCAGCGAGCGCAAGTCGAGCACCTCGACCGAGCCGCGGCCCGCCGATTCCAGGCCGCGCGCGACGTCCAGGCAGATCGGCGCCATGCGGCCGTGCGTGACGACCGTCGCGTCGGAGCCCGCGTGGGAGATCTTGGCCTGGCCGATGGGCACCGCGTAGTCCGTCAGCTTGGGCCAGCGCGGCTTCCACTTCGAGCGGTCGCCGATGGGCGCGTCGATCATGCCCCGGAGCGTCTTCTCGTCGGCGGGCTCGCCGGGGATGAGCTCCTCTCCCTTGCTGCGCAGCAGCGCCTTGGGCTTGAGGTAGAGGACGGGGTCTTCGTCCCTGATCGCCGCGATCATCAGGCCGTAGGCGTCGATCGGCGTGGAGGGGCAGACGACCTTCATGCCGTGAAGCTTGGCCGCGATGGAGTCGAAGGAATGGGAGTGGTACATCGAGCCGTGGATGCCCGAGCCGGTGGGCGTCATGATCACCAGGGGCGCGCCCCAGCGGCCCCCCGAGGACCAACGCCCGTTGGCGCAAAGCTTGAGCATGTCCACGGCGTTGAAGATGTAGTCCACGAACTGTATCTCGGCCACGGGGCGCGAGCCCGCCCAGGCCAGGCCCAGCGCCGCGCCGAGGATGCCGCGCTCGTCGAGGGGCGAGTTCCAGGCCCGCTCCAGGCCCTGCGTGGCCGTGAAGACCCCGCCCAGCGGCGGGCCGACGTCCTCGCCGAAGATCTCCTTGACGCCGAGATGCGTCTCGCCGTAGTGGAGGGCCATGCGGATGGCCTGTGACATGTTGGCCATCGCCTAGCTGCCTCCCTTGGTCGGATACGAGGGCGGCAGGCCCGCGGCGAAGACGTCCTCCCAGGCGGACTCCGGCGCGGGGAAGGGCTCGGCCCGGGCCTTCTGGTGCGCCGCGTCGAGGGCGACGGCCTCGCGCTCGCGGACCGCGGCGAACTGGGCGGGCTTGACCAGGCCGCGCCGGGCCAGCGCCGTCTCGAAAAGCTCGATGCAGTCCGGTTCCGGAACGCGGTTGGCGCCCGACGAGGAGGAGTGTCCGTAGAGGCGGCTGGCGCGCGCTTCTAAAATGTAGGGCCGCCTTTCCTTACGCACGTAGGCGAAAGCCTCCTCCAGCGCAGCCCAGGATGCGGCGACGTCGTTGCCGTCCACGGTCGCGCCGGGCATGCCGGGGAAGGTTTTGGCCCAGTCGGAAATCCGCCTCTCGCCGTGCTGGGTCGAGACGGGCGTGGAGATGCCGTAGCCGTTGTTGATCACGATGATCAGGATCGGAAGCGGAAGAGCGGGACGGTTGGCCCAGACCAGGCAGGAGTGGAAGTCTCCCTCGGCGCTGCCCGCGTCGCCGCCGTTGGCCATCGTGATCGCGTCGGTCTTGGCGCGGGCCTGGGCGATGGCCGTGCCGATGGCCGTCGTATAGTGCGTCTCGATCGTGGGCGAAACCGGGGTGACGTTCCACTCGGGGATCGCATAGTGGTTGACGAAGTTGCGGCCCTTGGAATAGGGATCCGCCGCCGTCGAGCGCATCTGGCGCAGGGTGTCCGCGGGGTCGGCGCCCATGGCCAGAAGGATCGCCGAGGAGCGATAGTGGAGGTGGAGGTAGTCATGGTCCACGCCGCGGCCCTTCTTGATCATCAGGCCCAGCGGCACGTTGAAGGCCTCCTCGCCCGGCCCGCCGATCCAGAAGAAGCCGTCGCCGCCCTTGCTCATCTTGATGAGCCGCTCCTCGAGCAGGCGCGCCCGCACCATGAGCCGGTGAATCTCCAGCAGGCGCTTGGCCCCGAGCTTCTTGTAGAGATCGGGAATCCTTGCGGCGGTCATGGTTGCCTCCTACGGCGATGGACGCAGCCATTTCCTCGGCGACCCTCGGTCATGGGGCTATGTTAGGAAATCGAACCTACGCCCTCAAGAGCAGGGTGCAGGCCACGTCTCTGAGCCTATCACCACCAGAAGGCAGGCGAACCTGTCGGCTCTTGGCCATCAAATGGCACGAACAATTCCATTCGCGATAAGCGGCTCTTAAACGACATTTTTATTTCCCGTTACCGACAGAAAATAAAACGCAAAACACCAGGCCAATAGCGCCTGGGGGCCTATAATAGGCCGCGACGGCGGGCCGATCCGCGCGCGCCGCGCGGCGCACCACGCTATTTGGACTGCAGCTTGGCGACGCGGTCGCCGGACTTGGCGGCGAGCTTGTGCGCGGGGAACTGGGCGATGAGGCCGTTGTAGACCTCGACGGCCTGGGCGGCGTCGTGGAGGTCGGACTCGTAGACGCGGGCCGCGTCGTAGAGGGCGTCGGGCGCCTCCTTGGAGGCGGGGTAGTCGGCGGCGGCCTGGCGCAGGATCTCGGCTTGGAGGGGATAGTCCTTGCGGTCGCGGCGCGCGATCTGGGCGGCCAGCAGGAGGGCGTCCATTCCCTCCTGGCCGCCGTAGTCCTTGGCCAGACGCCGGAGGGTCTTGATCGCGTCGCCGGGGGCGTCCAGGCGGGAGCGCTGGAGCCGGGCGATGGACTTCAAGGCCTTGAACGCGGCGGGGGTTTTGGGGTAGCGCGCGGCGATCTTCTCGTCCATCTCCACGGCGAGGGCGTACTGCTTGAGCCGGTCCTCGAAGAGTTGGGCGGAGTGGTCGAGCGCGGCGGCGACCTCCGGGGCCTGGGGATAGTCCGCGATCACGGCCTGGTAGGCCGCGACCGCCTGCTTGGGGTCGCGCAGGGCGTCCGCGTAGAGGTCGCCGACGGCCATCTGCGCCCGCGGACGCAGGGCGCTGGCGGGCTCCAGCGCCAGGAGCTTGCGCCAAGCGAGCACGGCCGCCTGCGGCTGATCGTTGGCCGCGTGGAGGCGCGCCAGCGCCGCCTGCAGGCGGTCGGCGTCCGCGAGATCCGGGAAGCGGGCTTGCGTGTCGAGGACGCCCGCGACAGCCGGGGCATACAGCGCGTCTGGAGCCTCCGCGGCCAGGACCTGCCACGCCGAAGACAGGCGGGAGCCGGCGTCGGGCGCGTTGGAGGCCCGGACCAGCTCGCTGAGCGCCTGGCGATGGCGGCGGGAGGCCTTGGCGTTGACGATCTCCAGGTAGGACGACTTCGCGGAGAGCGCGACGGGCACGGAGGGATGCTCGTGGATCAGGCGCAGGAACACGGCGAGAGCCTCCGCCCAGTCTCCCTCCTTTTGACGCAGGGACCCGAGCAGAAGGAGGGTCTCGGGAACCTGCTCGGACTGCGGGCGGCGGCGCAGGAACAGGCGCAGGTCGTCGACGGCGGCGGCCCGGACGGCGGCGTCGTCGGACGCCGCCCGCGCGGCGGCCTTGGCGAAGGCGAATTCCTCCTCGACGCCGGGCCGGGCGGGAGCGGCCGCCGCGGGCGCGGGAACCGGCTCAGCGGCCTTGGGCGCCGGCGTCGGGGCATCGGCCTCGGCGCTGGACTCAGCGGCCGGCTTCTCCGAGGCGAGGACCGGAGACACGGGCGGCAGGGCGGGCACGGCCGCGGGAAGCGGCGCGGCCTCCTCCACATGCAGCGGCGCGGGCGGGGGCACGATCTCCCGAAGCGAGGGGGCCTCGATCTCGGGCGCGGGCGCCGGGGCGTCCGGCGGGGTCTCCTGAGCGGCGAGGGAAACGGCCAGGGCGAGGAGCGCAAACGCGGTCATGGGAGGGCCTCCGAGGCGCCGGCGACGGCGTCGACGACGTCGTACTTGGTCATGATGTCGTAGCGGGATTTGCCCGCCTGGACGAGGACGGCGTGGCGGTCCGGGGTGAAGCAGCGCAGGACCGTCTCGATGCGCGCCTCCGGGATGACGACGGGCAGCGGCGGGGCCATGGCCTCGCGCACGATCATGGTCTTGACGTCGCGGCCCTTGAGCAGGAGCCCCAGGACGTCGTCCTCCTGGACGACGCCCACGGGCCGGCCTTTCTCCACCACCGGAAGCTGGGAGATGTCGCGGCGGCGCATGACGCGCAGGGCCGACCAGAGCGAGTCCGAGGGCTTGGCCGCGGCCAGGGGGCCGGCCTTGCCGCGGCGGCGCTTGGCCGCCAGCACGTCCGCGGCGCGCAGGGGCACGGCGCTCTCGAAATACTGATTTTCGCGCATCCACTCGTCGTTGTAGATCTTGGAGAGATAGCGCATGCCCGTGTCGGGCAGGAGGATGACCATGAAGTCCTTGGCGGAGAGGCGCTTGGCGTACTCCAGACCGCCCCAGACCGCCGAGCCCCCGGAGCCGCCGCAGAGCAGGCCCTCCAGGCGGGCCAGCTTGCGGGTCATCAGAAAGGAGTCCCGGTCGGTGACCTGGACGACGTCGTCGACGATCTTGAGGTCCATGGTCCCCGGGAAGATGTCCTCGCCGATGCCCTCCACCACGTAGGGCTTGGCGGCGCCGACGCGGCCGCGCACGATCTTCTCGTAGTACAGCGAGCCGATCGGGTCCACGCCGACGACCTGCAGCCGCGGGCTGCGCTCCTTGAGGTACTTGCCGACGCCGGAGATCGTGCCGCCGGTGCCCATGCCGGCGACGAAGTGCGTGATCTTGCCCTCCGTGTCGCGCCAGATCTCGGGGCCGGTGGTCCGGTAGTGCGCCGCCGGGTTCTCCGGGTTCTCGTACTGGTTGGGGTAGAAGGCGTTGGGAATCTCCCGGGCGAGCTTGGCCGCGACGGAGTAGTAGGAGCGCGGATCCTCCGGCTCGACGGCCGTCGGGCAGACGATGACCTCGGCGCCGAGGGCCTTGAGCAGGTTGATCTTCTCGCGCGACTGCTTGTCGGTGATCGTGAAGATGAGCCGGTAGCCGCGCAGAGCCGCCACCAGGGCCAGCCCGATGCCGGTGTTGCCCGAGGTGCCCTCGATGATGGTGCCGCCGGGCTTGAGCAGGCCGCGGCGCTCGGCGTCGTCGATCATGGCCGCGCCGATGCGGTCCTTGACCGAGCCGCCCGGGTTCATGAACTCGGCCTTCACGTAGATCCGGGGCTTGAGCCCCTGGGCCAGGCGGTTGAGCCGGATCAGCGGCGTGTCGCCGACGGCCTCGAGCACGTTCTCGCAGCGCATGAATCCTCCGCTAGGCCTCGACTAGAACTCCCGGCGCCCGGTCAGGGCGTGGGACAAGGTGCGTTCGTCGAGATAGTCCAGGTCGCCGCCCAAGGGCACCCCGTGGGCGATGCGCGTGATCTTGGCGGCGAGCGGCTTGAGAAGCTGGGCGAGATAGAGGGCCGTCGCCTCCCCCTCGGTGTCCGGATCGGTGGCGAGCACGACCTCCCGCACGCCTCCGGCCCGCACGCGTTCGATGAGCTCCCGCGCGCGCAGGCGCTCCGGACCCAACCCCTCCAGGGGCGAGAGCGCGCCGTGAAGGACGTGGTAGAGGCCGCGGAAGGCGCGCGTGCGCTCCAGCGCGGCGACGTCCTGCGGCTCCTCGACCACGCAAATCAGGCCCGCGTCGCGCGCCGGGTCCGCGCAGAGACGGCAGAACTCGCGCTCGGTGAAGTCGCCGCAGCGCGAGCAGAGGCGAACGGACGCCTTGGCCTCGCGCAGAGCCTCGGTCAGGTTCTCGACCTCGCCGCGCGGCGCGCGCAGCAGGTGGATGGCCAGGCGTTCGGACTGCTTGGGCCCCACGCCGGGCAGCCGCTTCAAGGCCGCGACCAGGCGCTCGACGTTTTTCATCTCGCCCGCGAGACGATGCGGGCCTTGCCGCCGAAAACCCCTTCCGCGGCCTGGAGCGCGCCGCCGGCCGCCTCGGCGGCGAGAGCGCCGTCCTCGACCGGACCGGACGCGGCCACGCCGCCCAGGACCAGGGCGAGCGCGACCGGGCGTCCCGCCAAGCGCTCGAGAGCCTGCTCCAAGTACGGCTGCGCGCGCTTGGCCGTGTCCAGGTCGAACGGCTTGGCGAAGCGGACAGTGAAGCTCCCGCTGGGCTCCAGCCCGCCCGCGGCGCGCTCGAGCGCGCCGCCCAGCAGGGGCTTCTCGCGGGCTACGGCCGCGACGAAGGCGGGCCAATCCGCGCCCGAGATGGAAGGCGGGGCCGCCGAAACGGGCGCCGCGCGCGGGGCGGCCGGCGCGACCTCGGCGGCGGAGGCAGCGGCCGGCGCCAGCGCCGCGCCCCCGCCGCCGGCGGCCAGGCGGCGCTCGAGCGCCTCCAGACGCGCGGCCCAGGCGCCCAGGTCATGGGCGGCCTCCAGCGCCGAGAAAAGCCCCAGCTCCAGGGCCAGCCTCGGCGCGTCCCCAAAGCGCAGCTCCTCGAGCGCGCGGTTGAGCCGGCGCAGGAGAAAGCCCAAGGCCTCGGGCGAGGCCCCGGCGGCGGCCTCGGACCAGGCCGGATCGGCGGGAGCGGACGCCCCCAGCGCCCGCAGGTAGACGCCCTCCAAGCCCGCGCGTAAATCCTTGAGGAACTGCGCCGGGTCCACGCCCTCCTCATAGGACTTGCGCAGCCAGGAGGCCAGGGCCTTGGCGTCGCGGCCCAGCAGGGCCCGCGCGGCGCCAAGGAGGAGCTCCTGGGGCGCGAAGCCGAAGGCGTCGCGCACGGACTCCGCCGAGACGGCCCCCCCATCAGCGCAACGACACTGGTCGAGCAGGCTGACCGCGTCGCGCAGGGAGCCCTCCGCCGCGCGGGCGAGGAGGAGCAGGGCCTCGGGCTCGACGGCGATCTTCTCCTTCTTGGCCAGGGCGGCCAGGTGCTCGGCGAGCGCGTCCGCCGCGACCGGCCGGAACTTGAAGCGCTGACAGCGCGAGGCGATCGTGGCCGGGACCTTGTGCGCCTCGGTCGTGGCCAGGACGAAGACGGCATGAGGCGGCGGCTCCTCGATCGTCTTGAGGAGCGCGTTGAAGGCCGCCGACGAGAGCATGTGGGCCTCGTCGACGATGAAGACCTTGTAGCGGTCGCGCGTGGGCGCCAGGCCGACGGTGTCGATGATGACCTCGCGGACGTTGTCGACGCCGGTGTGCGAGGCCGCGTCCATCTCCAGCACGTCCAGGCAGGAGGACGAGGCGATCTCGCGGCAGGAGACGCACGTCCCGCAGGGATCCGGCGTCGGCCCCTGGGCGCAGTTCAAGGCCTTGGCCAGGATGCGCGCGGTCGTGGTCTTGCCGCAGCCGCGCGGGCCGGTGAAGAGATAGGCGTGGTGAAGGCGCTTGGCCGCCAGCGCGCCGCGCAGGGTCTGCGACACGCCCGGCTGGCCGACGAGCTCGTCGAGGCCCTGCGGGCGGTATTTGCGCGCCAGGACCTGGTGCGGCTCCTTGGGCGCCGTCATGCCCGCCGCCCGGCCAAGGCCAGCCCGTCGTCGGTCCTCATCGCGTCATCATACCAAAGCCGCGGGACTCAGCGTCAATCAAGCGTTCAGCCGAGCCGGCGCGAAAAGAGCCGCGCAACATCTCCTGCCGCCCAACACCTTTTCCTGCTAAACTAAGCCTCCTATGATCAGCAAAATCTGGCGAGCCTTTCTGATCGCGGTAAGTCTGTGCATATTCTGGACCCCTGGGAACACCGAAGGCATATTTCCGGATTTTCCTGAATCAATATCGGCGAATGACGCCATCATAGAAAATGCGCTTTATTTTCGATCCCCCTGGAAACCTGGCCCTGGACAGGTGGGTTCTGCTTGTTTTATCTATCGATGGGATTCTTCTAAAAACCTAAAGCGTTTGGATTACTATAATTACTTAGCCCCGGCTGAACCGGCGAGTCTGCTGTGGAGCGTCGTGCTCACGAGCGACAACATATCTCGCCATGTTTACTACATGAGCAGAGACACCATGCTTAATCATGTCAAAGATGACGTCAAGACGAAAGTTTTGCCCCACGCAGAATTTTTAGTGAGCGACGAAGCGATCATCATCTATTGGGGAAAAGAGAATGATATCGGCGCGCCTTCCACAACGCTATTGCAAAAATCAACCATCGCCAAGCATCCGCTGAACAAGCCATAATCCGAATCCGAGCTGCAAGAGCTCCTTCGGCGGCAGCACACCAATGAACCGCATGCTGCCAATGGACGCGCAAGCCGCGATGACTTATACTTAGGCGGATGCGAGCTTCATTCTTAGCGGTCATCGCGCTCGCCGCGGCGGGGCCGGCGTCCGCGCTCTTCGAGAGCGCGCCGGCGCTGTGGCAGGAGCGCTTTTTCTGGGACGCGCTCACCAGCGCGCGCGACAAGATGATGCGCCGGCAGAGCGACCCCGTCCTCATCCCCATGATGAAGTCCGTCGCGGGCCAGGTCGCCCAGCAGACCGCCAATGTGATGCAGATCGGCCGCTACGTCAAGGCCCAGGGCGGCAATCTGCGCTACGCCTACGCGCAAGCCGACCCCCAGCCCAGCCTGGCCACGATCTCGGACAACCTGCGCACGCTGACGGCGGGTTGCGACCAGATCCGCCACAACCTCTACTACCTCACCGCGCGCGAGCGCCTGGCCCAGTCCCAGGCTCTGCCCGACCAGGACATGTACCGGGCCTCGCTGCTGATCCTGGGCCAGGTCCAGCAGCTCCAGCTCGCGCTCAACCAGCTCTACTACGACGCGGCCGGTATGCGCGGCCAAGTGGCGCAGAACTCCTGGGCCAACACCCGCTTCTTCGCGCACCGCTCCGACGAGCTCCTACGCTCCGTCGTGCGCATCCAGGACTCGGTCTTCGCCGTCTACAACGCGGGCTACGAATTGGCCATGCGCTGCCGATGAGGAGCGCCCGGCTCGCCGCGGCCCTGGCCGTCCTGGCCGCCTCGGCGCGGGCCGCGGCGCCCGCGCCCGCCCGCGAGATCGCGCTCAAGACGCGCGACGGCTGGACCTTGGCCGCGCTCTACCGCGCGCCGCTCCCGGGCAGGCCCGTGATCGTGCTGATCCACGGCGTGGGCAGCTCGAAAAACGAGTGGGCGCCCCTGTCCGAGCGCCTGGCGGCGCAGGGCGTCGGGGCCTTGGCCCTGGACCTGCGCGGCCACGGCGGCAGCCTGCAAGGCCCCCAAGGTCCGCGCAGCGACCAGGACTTCGACGCCGCGGGCGAGTGGCCGCGCGCCCTGGAGGACCCGCTCTGCGCGACGCGCTGGCTCAAGGCCCGCGGGATTCCAGCCGCCCGCGTCGCCTTCGGCGGCGCCTCCATCGGCGCCAACCTCGCCTCCCAGGCGGCCGCTCGGGAGCCGCGGGCCCCCTTCCTGCTCCTGCTCTCCCCCGGCCCCGACTACCGAGGCGTCGTCCTGCGGCCGGTCCCGGGCGTCAGGACGCTCGCCGCGGCCGCGTCCGGGGACGCCTACGCCTTCTCGACGCTGGCTCCGCTGGCCCGCAGCGGCGCCAAAACCCTGGAGGCCCCGGCCGGGCACGGGACGCAGATGTTCGCCGACACCGCGACCCTCGACAAGATCGAAGCCTGGATCATCGCGGCGTCAAAAAACCCCCGCGCACCGTAGTTTCGGTTCAAGTCCCGAGCGCGACCCGAACCGCTGTTATTTTGGCAAATCTGAGGTATACTATGGATATGCCAAAATTATGGGTCGAGCGTACGTTGGAAGGCCTTTTGACGGCGCCCGCGCCCGCGTTGCGGCTGTTTCCCGTTTGGCTCCTGCTCGGTCCCCGGCAGGTCGGCAAAAGCTCCCTCCTCAAGCGCTGCGCCGGCTCACGGCGCTTCATCGATCTTGACGACCTGGACACCCGCGCTCGGGCCAACCAGGACCCGGAACTTTTTATGCGCGGACTCCGGCCTCCGCTGCTCATAGACGAAATCCAGTACGCGCCCCAACTGCTCAGCCCTATCAAGCGAATGGCTGACCGCGATCCCGGCCCCGGCGCCGTCTGGTTGACCGGCTCGCAGAATTTTTCCGTTATGGAGGGAATCAAGGAAACCTTGGCCGGCCGCATCGCCATTGGGAACCTCTTCGGGCTGTCCGACGAGGAAAAACGAATTCGCAGCTTCTCTCCACCGGCCTATTTCGAGAGGATCCTGGAGACGACCTTCCCCAAGCTCTTCGGCATCACGACTCCGGACGCCCGACAACTTTATCTCTCAAGCTACGCGCAGACCTATATCGAACGCGACGTGCGGGAACTCCTGCGCGTCGAGAAGCGCCGCGAATTCGAGATATTCCTGAAAATGTGCGCTCTACGCAGCGCCCAGGTCGTGAACTACGATGACTTGGCTCGGGATGCGGGAATTTCTCCGGTGACGGCGAAGAATTGGCTGAGCCTGCTGGAGGATAGCTTCCTCATCAAGCTCGTGCCGCCCTACCACACGAACAGGACAAAACGGCTCATCAAGAGCCCCAAGCTCTATTTCTTGGACATGGGACTTTGCGCGCATCTGGCCGGCTGGCGGGACCCGGAGGCCCTGCGCCTGGGGCCCCTTGGCGGCGCCGCCTTCGAGACGCATATTTTCGGCGAAATCCTTCGCCGGCTGCGCCATCGGCTGCAGACCGCGGAGACCCATTTCTGGCGCACCCGAGACGGACAGGAGATCGACTTCCTCGTCGAAACCGCGGGCCGCTGCTTCCCAATCGAAGTCAAGATGGGGCGGGTGCAATCCAAAGATTTAGTCCCCTTGGCGCGCGTCGCCGATCCGAATTGGGAGCAGGGGCAAGTCGTTTCGCTGGGCGCGGGAACCGCCCCCGAGCCGCTGACGGACGAATGGCGGATCGTTTCGCCGGGCGGTCTCAAGCTGCACTGATCCAATCCATCGCGGCGCTTTGTTAGACTCTGGTCATGACCGACCCCGGACGGCTGTTCATGTTCGGCGTGTACGGCAAAAAGCCGTCGCGCGGGACGGTCGCGCTGTTCAAGGCGACCAGCGCGACCGGGGTCCTGCTCCTGGGACGCAACATCGAGACCCCGGCGCAGACCAAGGCCTACGTGGACGAGCTCGAGGAGCGGCTGGGACGCCCGCTGCTGGTCGCGGTCGACCATGAGGGCGGCTGGGTCCTGCGCTTCGCCGCGGGGTTGACCGCGTTCCCGGGCAACGCCGCGCTCGGCCGCGCGGGCGAGCCGGCGCTGGCCTTCGCCCAGGGGCGTCAGATGGCGCGCGAACTGGCGCCGCTGGGAATCCGCCTCAACCTGGCTCCGGTGCTCGACGTGGAGACCCGCGCCTACAACCCAGGCATCGGCATCCGCTCCTTCGGCCGCGGCCCGCGCCGGGCGGGCCGGCTGGGCGCGGCCTTCGTCCGCGGGCTCCAGGCGCACGGCGTCTCGGCCTGCGCCAAGCACTTCCCCGGCAAGGGCGCGGCGACCGTGGACGCGCACGTGGACCTGCCGGTGATCCGCCTGCCGCGGCCGGCCTTCGCGCGCGCGCACCTGGCCCCGTTTCGCGCCGCGATCGCGGCCGGCGTCGACGCGGTGATGACCTCGCACGTGCGCTTTCCCGCCTTCGACTCGGTCCCGGCGACCTTCTCGCGCCGCGTCGTTCATGACCTGCTGCGCGGCGAGCTGGGCTACGACGGCCTGATCGTGAGCGACGACCTCTGCATGGGCGCGATCACCAAGCGCTGGCCGGTCGCCGAGGCCACGCGCCGCGGACTCGACGCGGGCCACGACGTCCTGATGATCGCCCATGACGCGCAGGGCATGCGCGACGCCGTCGAGCTGCTGCGCGAGACGGCCGGCGCGGACGACGAGGCGGCCTTGGCCGCCGCCGCGGCGCGCATCGAGCGGCTTCTCCCGCGCCGCCGCGCCGACAAGCGCGCGGACCGCGTCGAGGGCCTGGCGCTGGCGCGACGCATCGCCGCTTCCGCCGTCCGCGTCGTCCGCCGCGGAGCCCTGCGCCTGCCCGTCCCGGCGCGCGGGACGCTGCTGGTCGTGCCGAACTTTCTGGAGGTGCGCGAACGCTTCACCTTCGAGGGCGGTCCGAAAGGTCCGGAGGCGTTCCTGAGGCGCCTGACCCGCGGCGCGGACGTCGTCCGCGCGCCGGTCGCCGGCGCCGGGCTGGGGCGCCTGCCCGCGCTGGCCGAGCGCGCCGAGCGCGTCGTCTTCCTCTGCTTCGAGGCCCGCCGCTTCCCGGGCCAGGCCGCCGCGCTCAAGCTGTTGGCCCGCCGGGCGGCGGCCAAGACGGCCGCGGTCCTCATCCGCTCGGAGCACGACCTGGACCTCTGCCCCCCGGCTATGACCGTCGTCGATGCCGCCGGCTACCGCCTCGTCAGCCTGGAGGCCGCGCTGGCCCTCGTCTTGGAGACCCCATGAACCTCGCCCTATGCCTGCTGTCGGCATCCTTGGCCGCGGCCCAGACCCGCAACCCGTCGGTCGCCGAGCTCAAGGAGCGCTTCCAAAGCGCCGTTCAAGACGGGGACAGGGGCCAGGCCCTGGCGCTGCTGCGGCGGACTCCCCCCGTCTCGGCGCAGGACGTGACGGCGCTTTTCGACCTTTTTGAGCGCTTCCCCACCCTGGAGGTGCGCCGGGCCGCCATGGACTCCCTGGCCCTGATGCCGGCCAACAACCCCACGCTCGAGCCCCTGTTCGTGCGCTACCTCAAGCAGCCGGAGCCCAACGCCCAGCTCTTCGGCGTCAACGGCGCCTTCCGCCTGCGCTCCCTGCAGGCCCTGCCCCTGGTGCGGCGCATCGCGGGGCGGCGCTTCGACGCGGCGGACGCCTCCGACATCTCCGTGCTGTCGGGGCGCAACGCCTGGTGGACGCAGTACGAGGCCCTCTCCGCCCTGGCGCAGTGGGAGGGCGAGAAGGCCCTGCCCCTTCTGCGCGCCAAGACGGAGGAGAGCCCCGCCGTCGCCCGCCTCCTGGGGAGCTTCTTCTGGCGGCAGACCTTCCCCAGCCTCCGGCCCTGGTCGCAATCCAAGGACGAGGCCGTCCGGCGGCGCGCGGCCGAGGCCGCCGCGGCCGCTATCGACCCGGCCGACGCCCGGGCCACGCGGGAGGAGATGCTCGCCGTGGTCGGCGACCCGGCGGCCGACGCCGAGCTGCGCCACCAGTTCGCGCTCAAGGCCGGGGCCTGCTCGGCCGACGAGGAGGTCGACGCCCTCCTGAAGGCCCACGACGCCGCGACGGACGACAAGACGCGCCTGCTCTGGGCCGCGGCGGCCTTCGCTTCCCTAAACCCCCGCGCCGCGCCGCTGCTGGCGCGCTACGCCCTGCGCGCCCCGGACGAGGCGTCCCGCAACGCCGCGCGCGCTCAACTGGAGGGCCTGCTCGGGCCGGAGAAGTCCGCGGCCCTTCTCGCGGAGACGGAAAAGACCGGCCCGGGCCGCGCTCCCTAAACGCTACAAATGCTAGTCTGCGGGGACTGATGCTTTACGTGGTCCCCACCCCGATCGGGAACCTCGAGGACGTGACCGCGCGCGCCCTGCGCGTCCTGCGCGCGTCCGCCGCGGTCTTCTGCGAGGACACGCGACGCACGCGGGCGCTCATGTCGCACTTCGGGCTCTCCGTCCCCCTGGAGCGCTACGACGAGGGCGACGCGCGCTCGGTCGAGCGCGTGCTCGAGCGCCTGCGCCGGGGGCAGGACGTGTCGCTCGTCTCCGACGGCGGCGCGCCCGGCGTCTCCGACCCGGGGCGGCGCGTGGTCGCGGCGGCGCGGCGCGAGGGCCTGCCCGTCTCCTCCCTGCCCGGCTCCTCGGCCGTGGCCGCGGCGGTCGCGGGCTCGGGCCTGCCCGGGGACTCCTTCGTCTTCCTCGGCTTCCTGCCGCGCGCGTCCGCCAAGCGCCGCCGCGCGCTCGAGGAAGCCAAGGCCCTGGGCCGCACGATCGCGGTCTACGAGTCTCCCTTCCGCGTCCTGGAGCTGCTGGAGGACGCCGAGGCCGCGCTGGGCCCCCGCGCCCAATGCGTGATCGCGCGCGAGCTCTCCAAGGTCCACGAGGAGTGGCTGCGCGGCGACATCTCTTCCGTCCGCGCGGCGCTGGCCGCGCGAACGGAGCTTCTTGGCGAGTTCGTGATTCTTTTTCATCCCGACTCGGAGCCGCCGAATGCCTAGCGCAGCGTCCCCGCGCCGCCTGCTCTTCGTGTGCACGGGCAACACCTGCCGCTCGCCCATGGCCCAGTTCCTGCTCCAGCGCCTGGCCGGAGAGGCGGGACTGCCCTGGAGCGCGTCCTCGGCCGGCGTTGCGGCGGTCCCGGGAAGCCCGCTGAACCCCGCGGCCGCCCGCGCCCTGGCCGCGCGCGGCGTCGCCGGCGCGCGGCACGCCGCGCGGCCGCTCGACCAGGCCCTGCTCGACGAGGCGGACGCGGTGTACGCGCTGGCACGCGAGCACCGCGACGCCGTTGCCGCGCGCTTCCCGAAGTCCGCGGCCAAGGTCAAGGTCCTGCGCGAGGACGCCGGCCTTGCCGGACACGACGTGCCCGACCCTCTCGGCGCCGACGACGCGGCCTACGCGGCCTGCGCCGCCTCCATCGAGGAGGCGCTCAAGCTCATCCTGCGGAGAGAAACCCATGCCCCGAACCATCGCTGAGACCGACCCGGAGCTCTACGCCGCCATGGCCGCCGAAGCTGGCCGCCAGGCCGACAACCTGGAGCTCATCGCCTCCGAAAACTACGCCTCGGAACAGGTGCTGGAAGCCCAAGGCTCCGTGCTCACCAATAAGTATGCCGAGGGCTACCCCGGCAAGCGCTACTACGGCGGCTGCGAATTCGTGGACGTGGTCGAGACCCTCGCCATCGAGCGCGCCAAGGCGCTCTTCGGCGCCGAGCACGCCAACGTCCAGCCGCACTCGGGCTCCCAGGCCAACATGGCGCTGTACCTGACCGTGCTCAAGCCCGGCGACGCGGTCATGGGCCTCAACCTGGCCCACGGCGGGCACCTCTCGCACGGCCACCCGATGAACTTCTCGGGCAAGTACTACCGCATCGTCCCCATCGACGTGCGCCGCGACGACGAGCTCATCGACTACGACAAGGCGGAGCTGGACGCCTCTCGAGAAAAGCCCCGGCTGATCTTCATGGGCGCGTCGAACTACTCGCGCGTGATCGACTGGGCGCGGCTCAAAAAACTCGCCGACGAGGTCGGCGCGCTCTTCGCCGCCGACGTGGCACACTACGCGGGGCTCATCGCGGCGGGAATCTACCCGTCTCCCGTGCCGCTGGCGGACTTCACCACCACGACCACGCACAAGACCCTGCGCGGGCCCCGCGGCGGCATGGTGCTCTGCAAGGCCGCGCACGCGGCCGCGCTCGACAAGACGGTGTTCCCCGGCGAGCAGGGCGGCCCGCTGATGCACGTGATCGCGGCCAAGGCCGTGTGCTTTGGCGAGGCTCTCAAGCCGGAGTTCAAGGCCTACCAGAAGCAGGTCCTGGCCAACGCCCGGCGGCTGGCCAAGTCGCTCCAGGACAAGGGCCTGCGCATCGTGGCGGGCGGCACGGACAGCCACGTCTTCTCCGTGGACCTGCGTCCCAGGAACGCCACCGGCAAGGAGGCCGAGGAGGCGCTCGACAAGGCCGGCATCACGGTCAACAAGAACGCCATCCCCTACGACCCGCAGAAGCCCTTCATCGCCTCGGGCGTGCGCATCGGCACGCCCGCGGTGACCACGCGCGGCATGGGCGAGGCGGAGATGGACGAGATCGCGGGGCTCATCGACGAGGCCCTGAGCGTCCGGGGCGACGCTGCGGCGCTGGCGCGCGTAAAGCAGGCCGTGACCGCGCTCTGCCGGCGCTTTCCCGTCTACCCGGGGATGCCGGCTCGGGCCGCGGCCGCGGCGGGCGCGCGCCCATGAAAAAAGCCAAACCCTTCGCCAAGGTCGGCGTCATCGGCGGCAGCGGCCTTTACTCCAGCGACGCCATCAAGAGCCCGCGCGAGTGGCGCGTCAAGACCCCCTTCGGCGCGCACTCGGGACCGATCCTGCTCGGCGAGCTGGCGGGCGTGCCTTGCGCCTTCCTGCCCCGCCACGGCCGCGGCCACGTGGTCACCCCGACCGAGATCAACCAGCGCGCCAACGTCTGGGCGCTCAAGTCCCTGGGCGTCGAGCGCGTGCTGGCTTTCGGCGCGGTCGGCTCCCTGAAGGAAGAGCTGCCGCCGCGCACCTTCGTCCTGCCCGACCAGCTCGTGGACCGCACCAAGGGCCGCGCGCAGACCTTCTTCGGCGGCGGCCTGGTCGCTCACGTCGCCCTTGAGCCGCCTTTCGCGCCCGGTCAGAACCGGATCGTCGCGGCCTGCGCCGAGGAGCTCGGCATCCGCTGCGTCTCCGGCGGCGTCTACTGCTGCATGGAGGGCCCCGCTTTCTCGACCAAGGCCGAGAGCGCGCTGCACCGCTCCTTGGGCTGGTCGCTCATCGGCATGACCGCCTCACCGGAAGCCAAGCTGGCGCGCGAAGCCGAACTCGTCTATTCGCTCGTGGCCATGGTCACGGATTACGACTGCTGGAAGGAAGGCGAGGAGGTCTCCACCGAACTGGTCGTGCGCAATCTCATGGCCAATTCCGCCGACGCCCAGCGCCTGATGCGCCTGGCCGTGCCGCGCCTAGCGGCCGCGCCCCTGGAGCCCGCCTTCTCGGAGGCATTGAAGAACGCGATTTTCACGGATTCCAAACACCGCTCGCCCGCCGCGCTCAAAAAGCTCAATCTTCTCATTCATAAATATGTCTGACAAAAAAATCAAACCGCTCATACACAAAGTCCACAAAGACGGATTAGAGTTTTTTATTACCCCGATTTTCTTTGTGTCTTCGTGTCTTAGTGGTTCATCTGTTTCACCCATTCATGAGACGCTCCATTAAAAAAACCCCCATTGAAGGGCTCGTGGCGGCCGCGCTGCGGGCGCGCGGGCGCGCCTACTGCCCCTATTCGCGCTACGCGGTGGGCGCAGCCGTGCTCACGGAGGCCGGACGCGTGTTCGCCGGCTGCAACGTGGAGAGCGCCTCCTACGGCCTGTCCATGTGCGCCGAGCGCGTCGCGCTTTACCGCGCCGTGGCCGAGAGCGGGGGAGGCGTCCGGCTCAAGGCGGTGTGCGTGGCCGCAGACGAGGCGCGGCCCTGCGGCGCCTGCCGCCAGCTCCTCTTCGAGTTCAGCGGCGCGGGGACCTCCCTCTATCTTATGGACGTCGGGGCGGGCGGACGCCGCGCCCTGACGCGCACCACCGTCTTGCGCCTGCTGCCCCGAGCTTTCGCGCCCGCGGCGCTCAAGACAAGGAGACCCTCATGAAAACCGACCCCCTGCGCGAAGTCCTGGACTGGCTCAAGACCACGGACCTGGCCGAGGTCGCCTACCGCAAGGACGGGCGCGGCTTCTCCCTGGCGACGGCCGCCCCCATGTCCGCGGGCGCCCTGCCGCCCGGGCGCTTCACGCCCATCTGCGCGGAAAGCGTCGGCGTGTTCCAATGGTCGCAGCCGGGCAAGCCCCGCAAGGCCGAGGAGGGCGCGGCGGTCGCCGCGGGCGACGTGCTCGGCGTCGTGGTCGCCGGCTCGGGAACGGCCAAACCCGTGAAGGCGCCGTCGGCCGGGGTCGTGGCCAAATGCTTCGCGGAGGCCGGCCAGGCCGTGGAATACGGCCAGCCGCTGTTCCTCCTGGAGCCGAGGGTCGAGGCCTAGATGCTATGAGCCCTTCCTCAGCGCATCTGTGCCGAGCCCGAAGGGTCGAGGCCTAGATGCTATGAGCCCTTCCTCAGCGCATCTGTGCCGAGCCCGAAGGGTCG
>JACQPJ010000038.1 GCA_016207605.1 Elusimicrobiota bacterium | reverse complement strand
CTTCTTGGTGGAGGTGATGCGCTCCTGGAGCACGCCCACCTCGGTGGTCAGGGTCGGCTGGTAGCCGACGGCCGAGGGCATGCGCCCCAGCAGGGCCGAGACCTCGGCGTTGGCCAGCACGTAGCGGAAGACGTTGTCGACGAAGAGCAGGACGTCCTGGCCCTCCTGGTCGCGGAAGTACTCGGCCTGGGTCAGGGCCGTCAGGCCCACCCGCGCGCGCGCGCCGGGGGGCTCGTTCATCTGGCCGTAGACCAGCACGGTCTTGGAGAGGACCGGAGAGCCGTCGGAGAGCTTGGCCTCCTCCATCTCGCGGTAGAGGTCGTTGCCCTCGCGGGAGCGCTCGCCCACGCCGCCGAAGACGGAGACCCCGCCGTGCTCCTTGGCGACGTTGTTGATGAGCTCCATGATGATGACGGTCTTGCCCACGCCGGCGCCGCCGAAGAGGCCGACCTTGCCGCCCTTCAGGTAGGGCTCGAGCAGGTCCACGACCTTGATGCCGGTCTCGAAGATCTGGGGCTTGGTCTCCTGGTCGGTCATGGCCGGGGGCTCGCGGTGGATGGGGAGCGCGGCCTCGGCCTTGATCGGAGCCAGGCCGTCCTTGGCCTCGCCAAGCACGTTCATGAGCCGGCCCAGGCAGGAGCGGCCCACGGGAACGGTGATGGGGGCCCCGGTGTCCTCGACGGGCAGGCCGCGGGTGAGCCCCTCGGTGGCGCCCATGGCGATGGCGCGCACCACGTTGTCTCCGAGGTGGCTGGCGACCTCGACGGTCAGGGCCGAGGAGGCGCCGTGGACGTCCTTGGGCAGGGGAATCTTGAGCGCGTTGTAGTTGGCGGGCAGGCGGCCCGAGGGAAACTCCACGTCCACGACGGGGCCGATGACCTGCACGATCTTTCCGATGTTCATGGCGTCTTTCTCCAAGCGAGCGGGCGTCCCTAGACCGCGCATCTAGGCCTCGACCCTTCGGGCTCGGCACAGATGCGTCAGGGAAAGGCTCATAGCATCTAGGCGGGGGCGTATCCGATCTTGTGGAATTGAATCCCGTAGCGGCGCTGGCCGCCGAGGGGTCCGGAGGCGTTGCGCACCTCGCCGCGGATGACGAACTCCGGGCCCAGGCGCAGATGCAGGGTCATGCCCTCCTCAAGGCTGGCGTCGGACTGAAAGGTCATGCCTCCCATCGACAGGTCCACGATGAGCGCGCGGCAGCGGGACGGCGGGGCCCCCTCGAGGCGCACGTCGAAGGCGGCGCCCACGGGGAAGCGCGGGTGGCGCCGATTTTCCATGCTCGCGTCGGTCCTGGTCGCCATGGCTGCCTCCTCGGTCACGCGGCGAGCGCCTCGGCGCCGCCGACGAGCTCCGCGATCTCCTTGGTGATGAGCGCCTGCCGGGTGCGGTTGGCCTCGAGGTTCAAGGCCTCGCGCAGGTCCTTGGCGTTGCGGGAGGCGGCGTCCATCGCGCCCATGCGCGCCGCCAGCTCCGCCGCCTGCGACTCCAGCAGCACCCGGTAAAGCTGCGCCTTGATGTGGCGCGGCAGAAGAGCCTCGAGAAGCTCGCCCCTCCGCGGCTCGAAGCCGTAGTCGGGAAGGACGGCCGTCTCGGGGGCCAGCTCCGGCTCGGGGACGGGCAGGAGCGCGGACGTCAAGAGGCGCTGCTGGGCCACGGACTTGAATTCATTATACAGGATGAACGCCCGGGAAACGCGGCCGTCTCGGTAGGCGCCGATGGCGGCGCGCCCGATGAGCTCGGCGTGGACGAAGGCGACCTTGGGAAAGACCCCGGCCAGCTCCGCGAGCCGCTCGACGTCGTGGCCCCGCAGGCGATGGATGAAGTCGCGGGCCTTGCGGCCGACCGGGATGCAGTAGGTCTTGCGGCCGGCGCGGACGCGCAGCCACTCGGCCGCGGCGCGCAGGACGTTGGCGTTGAACGCCCCGCAAAGCCCCTTGTCGCCCGCGATGAGGATCAGAAGGTCGGCCCCGCCCTCGCGGAGCTCGAAAAACGGGTGCGCCGGCGCGGGCAGGCCGGCCGCGGCGGCCTCGCGCCGCTCGAGCAGGGCCAGCCCCCGCGCCAGCCGCTGCATCTTGTCGGCGAAGGGGCGCGCCGCCAGGATGGAGGCCTGGGAGCGGCGCATGCGCGCCGCCGCCACCATTTTCATGGCCTTGGTGATCTGCTCGGTGGATTTGACCGACTTGATCTTGCGGCGGATCTCGCGCAGGGAGGCCATATCAGCTCCCGACCGGGGCGGCCGGACGCGCGGACGCGCCGAGATAGTCCTTGATCGCCCGCTCGACCGTCCAGGCGGCCTTGAAGCCGAAGGCCTTGGCGGCCCTGGCCGGATCGCCCAGCGTCTCGTTCTGGTAGAACGAATAAGGATTCTTAAAGTACTCCGGCTGGAGGTTCAAGCCGAGGGCGGCGTTGAGGGCCGCGACGATCCCGTTGAAGTCGGTCCTGCGCCCGGTGCAGACGTTGTAGACGCCCGGCGCGGCCTTGGCGAAGGCGCGCAGGTTGGCATCCACGACGTCCCGGACGTAGATGAAGTCGCGGTACTGCTCGCCGAACTCGAAGATGCGCGGGCGCCGGCCGGCGCGCATCTGCAGGGCGAGCTGCCAGATCATGCTCGCGGCCTTGTTCTTGTGCGCCTCGCGCGGGCCGAAGACGTTGAAGTAGCGCAGGCCCACGCAGCGCGGGCCGCGGGCCCGGGCCGCGACGGTCTCCATGACCGCCTTGGAGAAGCCGTAGACGTTCATCGGGCGGGGCGGGGCATCCTCCCGCTGGGGGACCGGGGCGTCGCCGTAGGTCCCCGCCGAGGAGGCGTAGACGACCTTCCTGACCTTGGCCTTGGCCGCCCAGGCGAGCAGGTCGCGGAAGGCCTCCACGTTGGCCCGCAGCATGCGGCGCTGATCCATGACCGTGGTGTCGGTGATCGCGGCCTGGTGGAAGACCGCGTCCGCCCGGCCCACCCGCGGCCCCCAGTCGCCGGGGTCGCCCGCGTCCGCGGCGATCACGTCGCCGGGGAAGCCGCGCAGGTTCTCAAAAGTCCCCGCGGAGAAGTCGTCCAAGGCGACGACGTCCCAGCCTCGGGCCGAGAGCTCCCAGCAGAGATTGGAGCCGACGAAGCCCGCCGCGCCCGTGACCAGGGCCCTCATCGCCTCCTCCGGGCCACGATCTCGGACAGGGGCATCACGGACGCCAGGACGCACTGGTTGAGATCCGAGAGCCGCGCGGCATCGGGCTTGCGCAGGCCGGCGGCCAGCGGCGAGGCGTAGAAATTGACCAGCGCCGCGCAGACCTCGTGGTCCCAGGCGGTGAGGCCGCCGGCCGCCTTGCGGTCGGCGCGCAGCTTGGCGGCGTAGCGCTTGAGGAGCTTGCGGTCGCGCGCGAGCAGGTCCGCAAAGGCGATGGGAGAGTCCCTCTCCGGGACGAAGGAGAACAGCCCCGCCAGCTGGGGCTGGCCCACCCCGGTCAGCGCCTCGACCAGCGAGAGGTTGAGCACCCCGCCGCCCGCGGCGGTCGCCGCCGCGGGCGCGGGCGCGGCCCGCGGCGCCGGAGAGGCGCCGGAGACGGCCGCGACGGCCAGCAGGAGGGCGATCATCGGAAGAGGGCCTTGAACTCCTTGATGAGAGCTTCGAGGCGGGCCTTCAGCGCGTCGTCGATGGCGCGCTTGTCGGCCAGCTCCTTGATCGTCGCGGGGTGGCGGGAGGCCGCGAAGGCGAAGAGCTCGGACTCGAAGCGGCGCACGTCCTTGGCCGCCACGTCGTCGACGAAGCCGTTGGTGCCCGCGAAGATGGAGAGCACCTGCTGGTCGACCGGCAGAGGCGCGTATTGGCCCTGCTTGAGTATCTCGACGAGGCGCTCGCCGCGCCCGAGCTGCCTCTGCGACGCGGCGTCGAGCTCCGAGCCGAACTGGGCGAAGGCCGCGAGCGCGTTGTACTGCGCCATGTCCAGGCGCAGGCGCCCGGCGACCTGCTTCATCATCTTGGTCTGGGCCGCGCCGCCGACGCGGGACACGGACAGGCCCACGTTGACGGCCGGCCGGATGCCGGAGTAGAACAGGTTGGATTCCAGGTAAATCTGCCCGTCCGTGATGGAGATGACGTTGGTCGGGATGTAGGCCGAGACGTCGTTGGCCTGCGTCTCGATGATGGGCAGGGCGGTCAGGGACCCGCCGCCGTTCTCCTTGGAGAGCTTGCAGGCGCGCTCAAGCAGGCGCGAGTGCAGGTAGAACACGTCCCCGGGGTAGGCCTCGCGTCCCGGAGGCCGGCGCAGGAGCAGGGAGAGCTGGCGGTAGGCCTGGGCGTGCTTGGAGAGGTCGTCGTAGATCACCAGGACGTGCCGGCCCTGCCAAAGGAACTCCTCGCCGATCGAGCAGCCGGAGTAGGGCGCGATGTAGAGCAGCGGCGCGGGCTCGGCCGCGGCGGCCGAGACCACGATGGAGTACTCCATGGCGCCGTGGTCCTGCAGGGTCTGCACCACCTGGGCCACGGTGGACTGCTTCTGGCCGACCGCGACGTAGATGCAGATCGGACGGTCGGGCTGGTTCTTCTGGTTGATGATGGCGTCCACGGCGATGGCGGTCTTGCCGGTTTGGCGGTCGCCGATGATGAGCTCGCGCTGTCCGCGGCCGATGGGGATCATCGCGTCAATGGCCTTGATGCCGGTCTGCAGGGGTTCGTTGACGGGAGAGCGGGCCATGACGCCCGGCGCCACCACGTCGATGGGGCGGAACTTGGAGGTTTTGATCGGGCCGCGGCCGTCGAGCGGCCGGCCCAGCGGGTCCACGACGCGGCCGATCATCGCGTCGCCGACCGGGACCTGCATGATGCGGCCCGTGCGGCGCACGGGGTCGCCTTCCTTGACCAGGCGGTCGGAGCCGAAGAGCACGCAGCCCACGTTCTCGCGCTCCAGGTTGAGCACCATGCCCATCACGCCGTTGGGCAGCTCCAGGAGCTCGCCCGACATCGCGTTCTCGAGCCCGTAGACGCGGGCGATGCCGTCTCCGACCTGGAGGACGGAGCCCTCCTCGCGGAGCTCGGTCGAGCTGGAGAAGCCCTCGATCTGCTTCTTGATGACGGCGGTGATCTCTTCGGGTCTAATGGCCATGATGGATGCTCTCTCTCATGCGGCGCAACTGGCCGCGCAGGCTGGAATCGAGGACCCAGTCGCCGAGCTTGACCGACAGCCCGCCGATCAGCTCGGGGTCCTCCTTGATGTCGAGCTCGATCGTCTTGCCGGAGAAGGCCTGGAGGCGCTCCGTCAGCGCTCGGCGGGCCCCGGCGTCGAGCGGGCGCGCGGTGCGCACGGCCGCGCGCGCGACGCCGCCCTTGTCGGCGGCCAGGCGGGCGTAGTCGGCCGCGGCCAGGGGCAGGAGCTCGAGGCGCTTCTTGTCGACGAGGAGCTCCAAAAAGCTCAAGGTCAGCGCGCCGACCCGGTCCTTGACCGCGGCGCGCACCAGGCGCTTCTTCTCGACGGGGGCCACGCGGGGATGGCGCAGGATCGCGTCGTCGCCGAGCAGGGCCCGGCGGGCCGCGTCGAGGTCGGTCTGGACGCGTCCCTCCTCGGCGCGGGCGGCCGCGGCCGCAAACAGCGCCGCCGCGTAGCGCCCCGCCAGGACCCGATCCGAGGCCTTCATCAGTTCCGCTCCGCCTTGGAGGCGTCGAGGTCCTTGAAGAAGCCATCGAGCACCGTCTTCTGCACGTCGTCGTCCACCGTCCTGCGCAAAAGCTTCTCGGCCGCCAGCACGGAGAGGCGGGCGACCTCGCCGCGGAGCTCGCCGACGAGGCGGTTCTTCTCGGCGGCCAGCTCGGCCGCGGTCTTGTCCTTGATGGCCTGGGCGTCGGCCTCGGCCTCGGCCTTGAGCCGGCCGCGCAGGAGCTCTCCGTCCTTGAGCGCCTGGGAGACGATCTCCTGGCCGCGGGCGTGCGCGCCGGCCAGGCGCGCCTCCAGGTCCTTTTGGATGCGCTCCGCGTCGGCGCGGGCCTTCTCGGCGGCCTCGCGGTCGGCCTTGAGCCGCGCCTCGCGCTCGTCAACGGCGCGCAGCAGAGGGCCCCACGCCGCCTTCTTGAGGATGAAGACGAGGGCGAGAAAAGTGACGACGGTCCAGAACATCAGGCCGGTGTCCGGGGTCAGAAGCTTGTCCATGTTGGCTCCGCTGCGAAATCGATGCCCCGGACGGCCGTGCGCCGCCCGGGGGCTTGTGCGCTAGTGCGAGGCGGCCGCGTGCTCGACGGCCGGGGACGTCCCGGCGACGGGAACGCCCTTGTTGAGAGACAGGACGGCCAGCAGCGCGATGACCAGGGCGAGCAGGCCCAGGCCCTCGATCATGGCCGCGGGGATGATCATCATGGTCTGCAGCGAGCCGGCCGCCTCGGGCTGGCGCGCCACCCCGTCGAGGGCGGAGCTGGACAGCCGGGAGATGCCGTAGGCGCCGCCGATCAGGACCAAGCCGGCGCCGAGAAATACGCCGAGGTAGGAGATGCCGAGTTGCATGTCAGTTTCGACTCCTTGCATTCAATGTCCGGTCCGCGCCGAGGCGGCCGGTGCGCGACCTCCGCGCTGAATCCATCTCAGTGCGGGTGAACGGCCCCGCCCACGAACAAGGCGGTCAGCATCGTGAAGATGTACGCCTGGAGCAGGCTGACCAGGACGTCCATCAGATAGATGAACAGCGCCAGGCCCACGGCCGCCGGCGACACGCCGACGGCGGCGACATGGCTCATCTGCGCGAAGATGAAGATCAGGAAGATAAACGACAGGGAGACGATGTGCCCGGCGAGCATGTTGGCGAAAAGGCGGATGCACAGCGAGATGCACTTGGCAAGCATGCCGAAGACCTCGATGACGAACAGCAGGGGCCACAGCCACCAGGGCACGCCGCCGGGCACGATGTGGACGACGTAGGAGAATAGCCCCTGCTCCTTGACGCCCGCGAATTGGATGAACAGGAACGTGCACAGCGCCATGGCGGCCGTCACGTTGAAGTTGGCCGTCGCGCCGGAGGCGTAAGGCACCAGCCCAAACAGATTGCAGGCCAGCAGGAAGAAGAACAGGGTCAGGAAGTAGGGGAGGTAGGTCGAGGTCGCGTGGCCGAAGACGGGCTCGACGATCTCGTCGCGCACGAAGAGGGCCGCCGGCTCGACCGCCGCGCGCAGGAGGCGGGCCGGCGCCGAGGCCGAGCGCGCCGCGAATGTCAGCGCCAGCGCGGCCGCGGCCGCCGCGGCCCACATCGTGAGGATCAGCGGGGACAACCCCAAATCGAGCGGCCCGACCTGCCAATGGAACAGCTTGTGGTCGATCAGGTGATGCGCGAGAACGTTCTCAAAATTCACCGGAGCCTCAGATATCTAAAATCGAGCGTCAGCAGCGTCGCCAGCAAAACGAACACGTACGACAACAACAGCGCCTCCAGCGAGACTCCCTCCCGGCGCCAGCCCCAGGCGGCCAGAGCCGCCAAGGCGCCGACGCGCAGGGCCATCCCGCCGCCGAAAGCCCGCCAAAACGACCGCGCGGACCGGCTCCGGGCCCAGAGCAGCCAGCCCACGCTCGCCGCCGACGCCGCCCAGGCCGCCCCGACCCCCGCGCACAGCGCGCGCGCAACGTCCGGACCGGGGAAGAGCCGCTCGGCCGCCCAGAGGGCGGCCAAGGCGACCCCCCCGCCCTCAGCGGCGGCTCGAATCGCCGCCCGGCGCACGGAGAACCCCGCGGACGACTCGATAAAGGCCAAGCACGATCCCAAACAGCGTCGAAACCAAAATACCCCAGGGCGACGAACCCCAACGGCCGTCGATCCAGTACCCGAGCCCGAAGCCCAGCAGAGAGAAGGAGGCCAGTTCCCAACCGACGCTCACGGCGAGCGCCCAGGAACGCCTCCGGGCCTCCTGTTGCGCGGCGGGCTCGGTGGGCATTTCAGCGGCGACTCGTAAGTTTACGAATTCCCCGACGGACTGTCAATTTTTCAGGAAATGGGGTATCCTCCACGCTGATGGCGGACTCGCCCCACACGCAGGCGCGCGCGCGGCTTCTCATCGCCGACGACGCCCCGCTCCTGCTGAAAACGCTCCAGGAGGCGCTGGAGCGCGAGGGCTTCGACGTCACCGCGGTCCCGGACGGGCAGGCCGCGCTCGACGCCATCCGACGCGATCCGCCCGACATCGCCGTGCTCGACTTGCGCATGCCCCGTCTGGACGGTTTCGCGGTCTGCCGCGTCCTTCGCGCGGACCCCTTCCTGGAGCACCTGCCGGTCGTCATCCTCTCGGCTTCCGCCAGCCGGGCGAGCAAGATCGAGGGCCTGGACCTGGGCGCCGACGACTTCATCACCAAGCCCGTGGACCTGCGCGAGCTCCTGGCCCGCCTGCGCATGATCCTCAAGCGCACGCGCCAGGGCCTGGACGCCAACCCCCTCACGCGCCTGCCCGGCAACCTCTCCATCGAGTCGCGCGTCGAGCGGGCCTTGGCCGACCAGCGCCCGCTGGCCGTCCTTTACGTGGACTTGAACCAGTTCAAGGCCTACAACGACGCCTACGGCTACCAGGCGGGCGACCTCGTCATCCAGGCGCTGGCGCGCGTCCTGGCCGACGAGGTCCGCGGCCGGCGCGCCGACTTCGTCGGCCACATCGGCGGCGACGACTTCATCGTCCTCTCCGACCCGGCGCGCATGGAGGATCTGGGGCGGCGCGTCTGCGCGGAATTCGACCGCCTGGCGCCCTCCTTCTACAACGACGCGGACCGCGAGCGCGGCGCCCTCATCAGCACCGACCGCCTCGGCCGCACCGGCGAGTTCCCCCTCCTGTCCGTCGCCGTCGGCATCTGCCACAACCGGGAGCGGCGGCTGACGGGCTTCGCCCAAATCTCCTCGCTCGGCGCCGAGCTCAAAAAAGCCGCCAAGTCCCGCCCCGGCTCCGCCTACGTCATCGACCGCCGCCGCGACGACGAGACGTCCTGACCGGGCCATGCTGATCAAGCTGAAGGTCCATCCGGACTCGAAGCGGAGCCCCCTCGTGCGCCGGGCGCCCGACTCCTTTGAGATTTGGGTCAAAGCTCCCGCTCGGGAGGGTCTGGCCAACAAGGCCGCGCTCGCCGCGCTGGCCGAGGCTCTGGGTCAGCCGCCCCGCAAGCTCCACATCGTCAAGGGCGCGGCGTCGCCAAGCAAGATCGTGAAGGTTCTCGGCGCGTGAATAAATCTAAGCCGTTTCCCAAGCGGCCGCCAGGCCCTGTCCTACTCCGACGCAGAGAGCCGTGAGTCCGCGCTTGGCTTTGCGGCGCCTCATCTCGTGGAGAAGGGTGACAGCGATGCGGGCGCCCGAGGAGCCGAGAGGGTGGCCCAAGGCGATGGCGCCGCCGTGGACGTTGAGGCGGGCGGGATCGAGGCCCAGCTCGCGGATGCAGGCGAGGGACTGGGCGGCGAAGGCCTCGTTGAGCTCGACGAGATCCAGGTCCGCGAGCTTCCAGCCCAGGCGCTTGAGCAGGCTTTGGGTCGCGGGCACGGGGCCGACGCCCATGAAGCGGGGATCCACGCCGGCCGCCGACGAACCGACCCAGCGCGCGAGCGGCTTGAGGCCGAGCTTGGCGGCCTTTTTGGCCTCCAGCAGAAGAAGCGCCGAGGCGCCGTCGTTTAACGACGAAGAATTCCCGGCCGTGACCGTGCCGCCGGGGCGGAAGGCGGGTTTTAACGCCGCGAGTTTTTCCAGGCTGGCGTCCGCGCGTATGGTCTCGTCGATCTGATAGGGGGCGGACTCGCCTTTCTTGCGTGGGACCGGAACCGAAACGATCTCCTCGAAGAAGACGGCCGCGCTCGCCTTGGCGGCGCGGCGATGGCTTTCGAGCGCGAAGGCGTCCTGATCCGCGCGTGAAATTTTCCAGCGTTCGGCCACGTTCTCGGCGGTCTCCCCCATGGATTCTAAAGGAAACATCGCCTTGAGGCGGGGGTTGGGGTAGCGCCAGCCGAGGGCGGTGTCGTAAGCGCTGATGTTGCCGAACTGGTAGCCCGTCTCGGATTTCGGCAGCGAGTAGGGCGCCCGGCTCATGCTCTCCACGCCTCCAGCGATGTAGACGTCGCCCTCGCCGGCCAGGATGGCGCGCGCGGCGGCGTTGACCGCCTCCAGCCCGGAGGCGCAGAGGCGGTTGACCGTGCAGCCCGGCACCGACGAGGGCAGGCCCGCGAGCAGAAGCGCCATGCGCGCGACGTTGCGGTTGTCCTCGCCGGCCTGGTTGGCGCAGCCGAGATAGACGTCGGCGATCTCGGCGGGATCAATGGCCGAGGACGTTTTAAGCAGCGCCGCAATCACATGCCCGGCCAGGTCGTCCGGACGGACGGCGGCCAGCCCGCCGCCCAGCTTCCCCACGGCGGAGCGGACCGCCGCCACGACCACGACGTCACGAGCTGCCATAGAATCCCTCCATCAGCGCGCCTCCCGACTTCATGCCAGCATCCCCAGGGCCTCGTCGCGGATCGTCTCGGCTGCGGTTGAGAACGGCATGCCCTTGGCCGCGGCGGCCGCGGCCGCGCCCATGGCCTTGAGCCGCGTCCGGTCGGACATCATCTCGAGCAGGGCCCCCGCCAGCAGCGGCGGGGCCTTGGCCGGATCGCGGAACGGAATCAGCCGTCCGGCCTCGGGCGGCAGGCTGTCGCGGGCGCCGTAATGGTCGCTGGCCAGCACGGGCAGGCCGGCGGCCATGGCTTCGACCACGTTGAGTCCGTAGCTCTCATGAATGGAGGGCGAGACGAAGAGGTCGGGCAGGCGGAGGTAGGCGCGCTTGGAGGCGGCGTCCAGGTAGCCGGGGAAGAAGACCCGGACGCGCCGCAGACGCGCCGCGGCGCGGCGCACTCGGCGCATGTAGGGAACGCCGCGCATGAAGGCGGGCTCCCCGCAGAGGAAGTAGGCCGTGTCCCGGCCGTCGAGCCGGCCGGCCGCCGCGAGGCGGCGCAGGGCCTCGAGAAGGAGGTGGAGGCCCTTCTCCGGAGAGACGCGCGAGAGCGTCATCAAGACAAAGGTCTCCGGCCCGATCCCGTGCTCGGCGCGCAGGACCGCGGCGCGGCGCTCATCGTCGGGCGAGGACGGCGCGGGCCAGGCCCCCCAGGGGACCACGCGCAGGCGCCGACGCAGTTCCCGCTCGCCGAAAGCGCCGGCGTAGCAGCGCGTCAGGGTGTCGGCCATGGCGCGGGAGGGCGTGATCATGCGGCGGGAGCGCAGGACCGTCTCGCGCTGCTTGTCGAAGACCAGGCGCAGGACGTCGGGCAGGAGCCCGCCGCCCCCCCAGGAGCGCAGGCGCTCATGCGCCCGGGTCAGCCGCTCGGGGGCGACGGCGCCGCCCAGGTAGAGCTTGGCGAAATAGTCGACGACGTCCACGTGCCAGATGGACAGGAGGGGATAGCCGGCCTCCGCCAGCGCCGCGAGGTCGGGCCCCTCCGAGACGTCGTTGACGACGACGGCGGTGTCGCGGGGCGGCAGGCCGCCGCGGCGGGAGAGAAGCCACTCCGTCGCCTGGCGCTCGAAGTCCCGGCAGAAGCGGGCGTAGTCGAGTTCGCGGAGGTGGACCAGCCCCTCCTCCCGCGCCGCCAGCCGGACATACTCGGCCCCGGGCGCCGGCAGCTCCGGGCCGGAGCCGACAAGGGCCAAGCGCAGGCCCTTGTCGGCCGCCCAATGCCGCGCCAGGTGCAGGCCCACCATCGCCCCCCCGCCCAGCGGGGTGCGGTCCATGGGGTAGCCGAGATGGCTGCCGATGAAGACCAGATTCTTCAACCGCCGAATTGTACAATTGTGCGCGCGAGCCCATCATGAACGCCTCCCCCAAGACCATCGTCGTGGCCGGCGGCGTCCGGACGCCGATCGGACACCTGGCGCGCGCCCTGGCCGACGTCGAGTCCGCGGAGCTGCTGGCGGACGTCCTGCGCGAGGTCATGACCCGCGCCAAGGTCCCCGCGCAAGCCGTGGACGGGGTGGTCGCCGGCTGGGTCGGCCAGGGCTTTTCGGCGCCAAACATCGCCCGCGTGGCGGCGCTCAAGGCCGGGCTGGCCGAAAAAACCCAGGCCGTGACCGTCCAGAACAACTGCGTCTCCTCCATCGAGGCGGTCGCCGCCGCGGGCCGCTGCATACTGGCGGGCGAAGGCGAACTCTACCTCGCCGGCGGGGTCGAGGTCATGTCCCGCCTGCCCTACTCCATCGGCGGCTCGCGCGCGGCCAAGCCGCTGCGCAGCCTCGACACGGTCAAGCAGAAGTGGGGCGAGCTCCTGGCCGCTCCCGAGGTGGCCGTGGTGGACGCCATGGAGCAGGGCCTCACCGATCCCGTCGAGCGCATCGGCATGGCCGGCACGGCCGAGGTCTGCGCGCAGACGTACGGGATCGGGCGAACCGAGCAGGACTCCTACGCCCGGGAGAGCTTCCGCCGCTGCCTGGCGGGCTGGACGTCGGGCTTTTACGCCTCTCACGTGGTCCCGGTCCGGCGCGAGGGCGCCGTCGTCTTGGACAAGGACGAGTATCCCCACCTGCGCGAGGACCTGGTCGAGAAGCCCCAGATGTTCGCCAAGGCCCCGGCGCTCTTCGACAACTCGTCCTACTCCCTCAAGGATTTTTACCGCGACTTTGGACGCCACGTCGGCAAGCCGTTCGAGGACGGCGCGAAGGGCACCGTCACGCTGTTCAACTCCTGCGGCCGCTCAGACGGCGCCGCGGCCGTGGTCGTGACCACGGCGGAGAGGGCCAAAGAGCTGGCCCTGGAAGTCCTGGCCGAGATCAAGGCCTGGGGATTTTACGGCAACAACCCGGCCCGCATGGGCGTCTCCCCCGCCCTCGCCGCGCCCGTCGCCTTGCAGCGCGCCGGCGTCGCCTTCGACCAGCTCGATCGCATCGAGCTGCACGAGCCGTTCGCGGCCACGGTACTCTCTGTATTTAAAGTCGGCCAGGAAAAATTCGGGCACGCCTGGAAAGAAAAATACGCCTCCGGCGCGCTTAACCCCAACGGCGGCTCCATCGCCCTGGGCCACCCGCTCGGCGCCACCGGCGCGCGCCTTCTCTTGAACCTGGTTTACGCCCTACGCGCCGACCCCAAGGCCCGCCTGGGGATGCTGGCCGCCTGCGCCGGCGGCGGCATGGGCGGCGCGCTCGTCATCGAGCGGGCGGCCTAGGCCTCGACCCTTCGGGCTCGGCACAGATGCGCTGAGGAAGAGCCTATAGCATCTAGTCTAGCGCCGGCAGGTGTAGCCGCCCGTCCCAAAAAAGTTCGTGGACTGCTTGACGCCGCCGCGATGGACGGCGATGAGCGCGGTCAAGGGATCGCGGGGATGCAGGAAGTACCGCTTGAGGGGCGGCTTCCCCTTTCGCGGGATGACGACGATCTGCAGGGAGAACTCGCAGATCAGGTCGTCCTCGGAGCAGGAGGTCTTGCGCTCGACCCAGTCGATGTCCTCCTCGGGATACTCGACGTAGCGGGCGAGCTGCAGGACGGGAATGTAGGAAGGCGGATGGCGCTCCGGCTGGCAGGCGGAGCCGGCCACGAAGCGGGTGTAGCCCTTTTTCTTGCCCTCGTGGAGCTTGAGCGCGCCTTCAATTCCAACCTTGCGGGCGCGGGCCTTTTCCCGCTTGGCCACGGGAAGGGTCGCTAGGTCCACGGTCAGAAAGTAGCCGGCCAGACGCGGGTCCAGGCTCGAGTCCTCGGTGCGCAGAACGTAGTCCACGACGGCGAGGGTGGTGGTGCTGGCGGCGGGCGCAGGCGCCGTCCCCGCCGCGGCGGGGACGGCCTGGTTCCAAACGACAAAAGCGAGAAGAGGCAAAAACATGTTCTACCCGCGCGGATGGTGCCGGGAGTGGGCCGCCTTGATCGCCGAGCTCTCCAGGTGGGTGTAGATCTGGGTCGTGGACAGGTCGGCGTGGCCGAGCAGCTCCTGGACGGAGCGCAGGTCGGCGCCGCCCTCCAGAAGGTGCGTGGCGAAGGCGTGGCGCAGGAGGTGCGGATGCAGAGGCGTCTTGATCCCGGCGCGGCGGCCCAGCGCCCTCAGGAGACGCCAGAACTGGACGCGGGAGAGGCGCCGTCCGGAGCGGCCCAGAAAGAGCTCCGGCGCGGGGGACTTAAAGCGCCGCTCGCGCTCCCGCAGGTAGACGCGCAGAGCGGAGAGCGCGCGGGCGTGAACCGGGACCAGGCGCTCCTTGCCGCCCTTGCCCAGGACGCGCACCCAGCCCTCGGCCAGGTTGACGGCCTCCGGCGTCGCGCCCAGAAGCTCGGAGACGCGCAGGCCCGAGGCGTAGAGGAGCTCCAGCATGGCCCGCTCGCGCACGGCCTCGTAGGAGGCGCCGCTCGGCGCCGACAGGAGGCGGGCCGCGTCCGCGCGACTCAGGGAACGCGGCAGACGGCGCCCCAGCCGCGGCCCGCGCAGGCCCCGGGCGGGGCTCTCCGCCCAGCGCCCCTCGATGGCCTGGTAGTCAAAGAAGGACTTGAGCGCCCCGATCGCGCGAGCCAAGGAGGCCGGCGCCAAGCCCCGCTCTTTTTCTCCCCACAGGAAATCGTCCAGCTCGGTCCGGGCGGGGCGCTGGGCGTCGCTTCCCGTCTTGCGCGCCCAGACGAGGAAGCGCCCCGCGTCCCGGACGTACGCCTCGGCCGTGCGCGGCGACAGGCCGCGCTCCAAGCTTAGATAGCGGGAGAACTCCTCAAGAACCTCCGGCCGCTCGGCTAACCCCGCCACGCGTTTATTCTAGCTTTACTTGCCCTTGGCCGCCGGCCTGGCCGCGGGCTTCTCTCGGGGCGCGGGCGCTTCCTCATCCGTGGGAGCGGACGCGGCCGGCGCGCCGCCGGGGACGACGAGGAACTTCTCACGCAAGGCCTTCTCCAGCTTCTCGGCCACGTCGACGTGGTGCTTGAGGAACGCTTTGGCGTTCTCGCGGCCCTGGCCCAGCTTCTCGGCGCCGTAGAGGAACCAGGCGCCGGACTTCTCGACGATGCCCGCCTCCACGCCCATGTCCACCAGGCAGCCCTCCCGGGACACGCCGAAGCCGTGGATCATCTCGAACTCCGCGGTGCGGTAGGGCGGGGCGACCTTGTTCTTGACGACCTTGACGCGCGCGCGGGCGCCGACCACCACGTCGCCTTCCTTGATGTTCTCGACGCGCCGGATGTCGAGGCGCTGGGTCGCGTAGAACTTGAGCGCCAGGCCGCCGGTGGTCGTCTCGGGATTGCCGAACATGACCCCGATCTTGTTGCGGATCTGGTTGATGAAGATGATGGTGGTCTTGCTCTGCGCGACGACCGCGGTCAGCTTACGCAGGGCCTGGCTCATGAGGCGGGCCTGCAGCCCCATATGGCTGTCGCCCATCTCGCCTTCGATCTCGGCTCGGGGAACGAGGGCCGCGACGGAGTCGATCACGATGACGTCGAGCGCCGAGGAGCGCACGAGCTTCTCGGTGATCTCCAGGGCCTCCTCGCCGCAATTGGGCTGGGCGATGAGCAGGCCGTCGATG